>JAKAML010000026.1 GCA_021812845.1 Pseudomonadota bacterium | reverse complement strand
TCTCGGCGTCCCGAGCCCGTTCGCCGACCAGCCGGCGAGTGCTCAGGGCGGCCGCGAGGTGATCGAGAAACCGACCGCCGACGAGGTCATGCTCGCCGGCACGCTGCCGGAGATGAGCTGGGGCAAGGCCGACGCGCCGGTCACGATCGTCAAGTACGCCTCGCTCACCTGCCCGCACTGCCGCAAATTCCACGCCGAGGTGTTCCCCGAGCTGAAGCGGGCCTTCATCGACACCGGCAAGGTGCGCTTCATCCTGCGCGAGTTCCCGATCGGCAAGACCTCCGGCACCGCGACCATCGCACTCCGCTGCGCCAAGCCCGACAAGTACCTCGACCTCTACGGCCGCTATCTCGCCCAGCAGGCGAGCTGGGTCAGCCAGGAAGTGCGCCTCGACCCGATCTTCGCCGTCGCCCGACAGGTGGGGATGACGCGGCCCGAGTTTGACGCATGTCTTCAGAATCAGGGCATGATCGAGGGCCTGAAGTGGGTCAAGGACCGCGGGCGCAAGCTCGGCGTCATCGGCACGCCCAACTTCTTCGTCCAGGGGCGGCTCGTCAAAAGCACGCTCGGCTGGCCGGAGACCAAGGCGCTGATCGACGCGGCGCTCGCGACACCCGCGGTGTCGAGCGCGGACCGGCGGTAGGCTTCGTGCCGCGGGACGTTCCCTGGCAGCGTCCTTGCGATCCGCCCCGGGCACGATGCTCCCAACGCTCGTCATGCCGGCGAAGGCCGGCACCCGCGACAGGATGGAGACGATGCCGAAGGTCGCCGTCGATCCCGGCCCGCGCCGCGGCGACGGACATTGCGAATGCGAGAGCTCTGCGCCATGAAGATGAACCGCCTCAGGCTCCTTGGCTTCAAGTCGTTCGTCGAGCCGACCGAGCTCGTCATCGAGCGCGGGCTGACCGGCGTCGTCGGACCGAACGGCTGCGGCAAGTCGAACCTGCTCGAGGCGCTCCGCTGGGTGATGGGCGAGACCTCGCACAAGTCCATGCGCGCGGCGTCCATGGACGACGTCATCTTCTCCGGCACCAACAACCGCCCGGCCCGCAACTCGGCCGAGGTGACGATCTTCCTCGACAACGCCGAGCGCAAGGCGCCGGCCGAGTACAACGGCGACGACGTGATCGAGATCACGCGCCGCATCGAGCGCGAGGCGGGCTCGGCCTACCGCATCAACGGCGCGGAGGCCCGCGCCCGCGACATCAAGATCCTGTTCGAGGATGCCGCCTCCGGCGCCCGCTCGCCAGCCCTCGTCCGCCAGGGCCAGATCGGCGAGATCGTCAATTCGAAGCCCGAGGCCAGGCGCCGCATCCTCGAGGACGCCGCCGGCATCGCCGGTCTCCACTCCCGCCGCCACGAGGCGGAGCTGCGGCTGAAGGCCGCCGAGGCCAACCTCGTCCGCCTCGCCGACATCATGGGCGGGCTCACCTCGCAGCTCGAGGGCCTCAAGCGCCAGGCCCGTGCCGCGCGCCGCTACAAGGAGATCTCGGCCGAGATCAGGAAGCAGGAGGCGCTGCTCCTCCACCTCTCCTGGTCGGAGGCACAGGGCGAGGTCACGGGCCAGGAGGCCGCGCTGACCGATGTGATGTCGAAGGTCGGGCTCGCGCTCTCCGCCGAGGCCGCCGCGATCACCGACGAGGCCCAACGCGCCGAGGCCATGCAGCCCTTGCGCGACGACGAGGCGGCGCGCGGCGCGGCGCTGAACCGGCTTCGCATCGAGCGCGAGACCTTCGAGCGCGAGGCGCAGCGCGCGGCCGAGCGCGAACGCGAGCTCGACGCCAGGAAGGGCCAGCTCGAGCGCGACATCGCGCGCGAGGAGAGCCTGATCGCCGAGGCGCGCGAGCTCGTCACCCGGCTCGAGGCCGAGATGCGGGAGATTGCCGAGACCGAGGCGGAGGCGGACATCGCCGAGGACGAGGCCCGCACCGCGCTCGACGCCGCCGAGGAGCGCCAGCGCGGGGCCGAAACGCGGCTCAACGACGTCACCCGCCGCGCCGCCGAGCGCCGCGCACGCCGCCAGAGCCTCGACCTGAGCCTGCGCGAGCGCCGCGACCAGGCGGCGAAGATCGAGCGCCAGATCGCGGCGCTCGCCGCGCAGGTGCGCGAGATCGCCGGGCGCGCGCCCGACGCGATCAAGCTCACCGAGACCGCCGAGCGTGGCAAGTCGCTGTCGGCCGATCTCGACCGCATCGAGGCCGAGGCGGCGGAGGCCGAGGAGCGCATCACCGCGCTCGCGGTGTTCGCCCGCGCCCGCCGCGAGATCAGCTCGACGGCGCGGCTCGCGGCCGGCGCCATCCGCACCGAGCGCGAGACGCTGGTCAAGCTCCTGACGCCGGCGCGCGACGCCGGTTTCCCGTCGATCGTCGAGAGGATCACCGTCGCAGCCGGCTACGAGGCGGCGCTGGCCGCGGCGCTCGGCGACGATCTCGAGGCGGCGCTCGACGAGGCCGCGCCCATCCACTGGCGCGAGATCGAGCCCCAGGGCGCCGACGGCACCTTGCCCGCCGACGCCGAGCCGCTGCTCATCCACGTCGGCGGCCCGCGCGAGCTGTCCCGCCGACTCAACCAGATCGGCGTCGTCGATCGCGCCGAGGGCGGACGCCTGCAGCGGCACCTGCGTCCCGGCCAGCGGCTCGTCAGCCGCGAGGGCGACCTGTGGCGGTGGGACGGCTTCGTCGCCGCCGCCGACGGCATGACGGCCGCGGCGCAGCGGCTCGCCGAGCTGAACCGCCTGTCGGCGATGGCCGGGCAGGTCGCGGAGGCCGAGGCGGCGCTGGCCACCGCCGAGACCGAGGAGCGCCATGCCCAGGCGGCGCTCGACGACGCCGAGGCCGACGTCCGCCGGCTGCGCCAGGCGGCGCGCGACACCCGCGACGGCCTGCAGGCGGCGCGCGACGAGCTGACGGCCATCGAGCGGCTGGCGCGCGAGACCGAGGCCCGGCTGACCTCCGTCGGCGAGGCCAAGTCCCGCGCCGAGGACGATCTCGTCGAGGCGCACGAGCGCGTCGAGGAGGTCGAGACCGCGATCTCGCTGTTCGAGGAGGAGGACGACCTCGAGGCCGCGCTGGCCGCCGCGCAGGACGACGCCCAGCAGGGCCGCCGCGCTGCCGCCGAGACCCGCGCCCGGCTCGGCGCGCTCGAGCGCGAGCGCCAGCTCCGTGCCGAGCGCGGCCGCATCGCCGACAACGAGCGTACCCGCTGGACGACGCGCTCGGCCGGCGCCGAGAGCCAGATCGCCACCCTGAAGGAGCGGCTCGCGGAGACCACGGCCGAGCTCGAGACCTACGCCGAGCTGCCGGCCCTGGTCGACGAGCGCCGCCAGCGGCTGCTCGACGAGGTGACGGCAGCCGAATCGGCGCGCCGGCTCGCCGCCGATGCGCTGGCCGCGGCCGAGACCGGCCTCAAGGCGACGCAGACGGCGCTGCGCGCCGCGCAGGCGCTGGCGACCGAGACGCGCGAGGCCAAGGCCAGGATCGAGGCGCGGCTCGAAGGCGCGCGCATCCGGCGCCAGGACGAGGCGCGGAAGATCCGCGAGACCCTCGGCGTCGTGCCCGAGGGCTGCCTGCCTCTGACGGGATTGGCCGCGGGCGATCCGATGCCGCCGCTGGTCGAGGTGGACAAGGCGCTCAATCGCCTCAAGGCCGACCGGGAGCGGCTCGGCGGCGTCAACCTGCAGGCCGACGAGGAGCTGTCCGCCGTCTCCGGCCAGGTCGAGCAGATGGAGACCGAGAAGGCCGACGTCGAGCAGGCGATCGCCAAGCTGCGCGGCGGCATCGGGCAGTTGAACCGCGAGGCGCGGGCGCGGCTCAAGGAGGCGTTCGACACCGTGAACGGCCATTTCCAGGCCCTGTTCACGACGCTGTTCCAGGGCGGCGAGGCGCGGCTCGAGATGGTCGAGAGCGAGGAGGATCCGCTCGAGGGCGGGCTCGAGATCATCGCCCGGCCGCCGGGCAAGAAGCCGGCGACGCTGTCGCTGCTGTCGGGCGGCGAGCAGACGCTGACGGCGCTGTCGCTCATCTTCGCGGTGTTCCTCACCAACCCGTCGCCGATCTGCGTGCTCGACGAGGTCGACGCGCCGCTCGACGATGCCAACGTCGACCGCTTCTGCACACTGATGGAAAAAATGGCCGCCGACACCGAGACGCGGTTCCTCGTCATCACCCATCATCCGATGACGATGACGCGCATGAACCGCCTGTTCGGCGTCACAATGGCGGAGAAGGGCGTGTCGCAGCTCGTCTCGGTCGATCTCGAGACCGCCCAGAGCTTCCGCGAGGCGGTCTGATACCGGAGCGCGTAACGTTCGACCCGTGGTCGGACGTTACGGTCGGAGGTATCCGCGCGCGGGGTTGGTGGGGCGGCCGCGCGCCAGAAGCAAGTGCAATACCGGCGAGCTGACATCGGTCACAGGTCGAAGACTCTGCTAGTGTAGCGCATCTGACGTTTGGTCCCCGCTCGCGGTGGGTCTCGTCACCAAACGTCAGATGCGAAAGCTACACTAGAATCATAGCGTTGCTAGTGTTCCTTTTGGTTCCGACATTTGCACTGGAGCTTGCTGCAACGGGAAGCAAATGTCGGAACCGGAACACTAGCGGGTATGACCCCGCAGCACACGACCGCCCCGCCCGCTCCCGACCTCCCCCACCCCCTCGCGGGGAGGGTGGCGCGTTTCGCCCGCGGGGGCGCCCTGCCGGCCGCTATTCCTTGTGGCGCACGACGCGGAAGCCCGTCGCGTTGTCGGCCTCGCCGATCGGGATCGGCGCGCGCGCGGCGAACTGGATATGGCCGGCCGTCGATTGCCACGAGCCGCCCTTGGTGGTCCGCGTCGCACATTCGCCCGTCGCCGCACCGACCGCCTCCTCCGACGTGCTCCAGCAGTTGCGGATCATCTCCGCCGCGTTGCCGTGGACGTCGTAGAGGCCGAACTTGTTGGAGCTGAACTGGCCGATGTCGAGCGTGCCCGTGCGCGCCGGACCGACCGCGCGGAACTGGGCCTGGGCGGGGTGGATCTGCTTGCCGTTGACGTAGGGGTCGAGCGCGCCGGCGCGCGCGGCGTGCTCCCACTCGATCTCGGTCGGCAGCGCATAGCGGCGCCCCGTCTTGTCGGTCAGCCACGAGGCGTAGGCGGCGGCATCGTACCAGCTTATGCACACGACCGGGTGCTCGCGCGACTGCTCGAAGCCGGGGGCGAGGTAGCTGCCCTCGACCACCTTGCCGCCGATGCGGCAGGTCGAGGCGGGCTTGTGGCCCTTGGCCTTCACGAAGGCGTCGAACTGGCCGACGGTGATCTCGTAGCGGCCGATCGAGTAGGCCTGCTGCATCACCTCCTGCAGCGGCCCGAGCACCGGACCGCCCTGCCCCGCCTCGCGGAACAGCGTGCCGACAACCGTCCGGCCGCCCATCAGCCGCACCATCGGCGGGCACATCGGACAATCGCGGCCGTCCGCGGTCTCCTTGCTTTTCCCGCGGCCGTCGCCGCCGGCGGCATCCTCTCCGCCCGCTCCGGCCTGCTTCGAGGTCACCTCGGCCTCGGCCACCCGGCCGTCGCCGCCCTCGGTGACCTCGGCGTGCTGCTTCGACTTCTTGCCGCTCGGCTTGCCCTTCGACTCCCAGTCGCCGTAGACGAATGCCGTCTTGTCCTCGACCATCAGGAAGACGATGCCGATCAACCCGAACAGGCCGAACAGCGCATAGACGAAGCGCTGCTTCTGTTTGTCCTCGACACCGCTGTCGATCATCATCGCCAGCGCGCCGATGCCGCCCAGCGCCAATACGAGAAGTCCGACGAGTAGCCAGTTCATCATGACAAAAGGCCCCGGTGACAGGCTGAAAATCGTGTGAAATCTAGCAGCCAACCGTCATCAAACCCTCAACGCGGGGGCGCCCTGGCCGCCCCGGCGCCGTAGCTGCAAGTCGGGCGTCAGGCCGCCGCGGCGGCCGAGCCGGCGTGCCCGGCCGGACGGGCCTCTGCGATCCGTCCGCCGGACCTTCGGACCTGCGCGGTTTCGCCATACCTCGCCCCCGACCATGGTGGGGGCCGGTTTTCTTGACACCCCCCGGCACCGTCACTATGGTCCGCGCCGACGATTACCCCTCACACCGCCGAGACCTGTCATTCGAGGGCGATCCCGCCATGTCGGAAGCGAACAAGGGCGACGGTCAGAGCGGCACTCGACGCGAACCCGGCGGCAATCTCGGTCCGGAGGATCGGGCGGCTTTCGAGCGCCGGATCGCGGGCCTCGACAAGCGTCTCGGCGACGTCAGGTCGCGTGATGCGGCCGAGGCCAGGGCCGGCCGCGATCGGCGCACGTCGAGCCGCGGCATGGCCTATGGCCTGCGGATGGCCTCCGAGCTCGTCGCGGCGGTGCTGGTGGGTGGGTTGATCGGCTACGTTCTGGACCAATGGCTCGGCACGACGCCTTGGTTGTTTCTGCCCCTCGTCATCCTCGGCTTCGCGGCCGGAGTGCGCAACGTGCTGAGGGGATACAAGAAGGTTCAGGCCGAAGTCGCCGCATCGACCGGCGGCAACATCGGCAGGTCGGTACCGGACGGCGACGACGTCTGACAGGATGGGGGATTGACGTGGCAGCTTCGAATGCAGCCGGAGGCGGGACGGGAATGCCCGATCCCATTCACCAGTTCGATCTCCATCGCATCTTCCCGATCAATATCTTCGGCCACGACGTCTCGTTCACCAACTCGTCGATGTACATGCTGATCGCGGCCCTGGCCGTGGTCGGCTTCCTCGTCTACGCCATGCAGACGCGGGCGCTGGTGCCGAGCCGCCTGCAGTCGCTCGCCGAGATGGCCTACGAGTTCGTCGCCGGCATGATCCGCGACAGCATGGGCGACGAAGGGATGAAGTTCTTCCCGCTGATCTTCACCCTGTTCATGTTCATCTTCGCCGCCAACATGATCGGGCTCATCCCGGGCACGTTCACGGTCACGAGCCACATCATCGTCACCGCCGCGCTGGCGCTGCTCGTCTTCGTCACCGTCATCGTCGCCGGCTTCTGGAAGAACGGCTTCCGCTTCCTCAAGCTGTTCGTGCCCGACGGCGTGCCGGTCTACGTGCTGCCGCTCGTGTCCGCGATCGAGGTCATCTCGTTCTTCTCGCGCCCGATCAGCCATTCGCTGCGTCTGTTCGCCAACATGCTCGCCGGCCACATCACGCTCAAGGTGTTCGCGGGCTTCATCGTCATGCTGCTCGGCGCCGCCGGCACGGTCAAGCTCCTGGCGCCGCTGCCGCTGATCGCGGTCGTCGGCATCACCGCGCTCGAGTTCCTCGTCGCCTTCCTGCAGGCCTACGTCTTCACGATGCTGACCTGCATGTACCTCAACGACGCCCTGCACCCGGGCCACTAGCCGGACCGGACCCGCACGGCCCCGCCTTCCAGCCGATCGACAGAGATCAACCAAAAGGAGAAGTCACATGGACGCTGCGTCTGCAAAGCTCATCGGTGCAGGCATCGCCGCCCTCGGGATCGGTGTCGCCGCCATCGGCGTCGGCAACCTGTTCGGCCAGTTCCTGCAGGGCGCGCTGCGCAATCCGTCGGCCGCCGACGGCCAGTTCGGCCGCCTGATCTTCGGCTTCGCCGTGACCGAGGCGCTCGGCATCTTCGCGCTCGTCATCGCCTTCCTGCTGCTCTTCGCCTGATCCGGACGCGACGGCAGGCAGGCCGGACGACGCGCGCCGCACGGCGTGACGTCGCCACCTGCCCGCCGCCCGCGACGGATCGCCCGCTACGGACTCCGACGAGCTCCGTTCCGGAGTGTCGAGCGACCCGCATGACGACGTGCACGACGACGCCCGATCCGGCCGGCCCTGCCGGGTGACCGGCGCACGCGCCGTCCGTGGCGGTCGCGGCGTTCCCGAGGCGCACGGCAACCGATTTTCCTCCTCCCGATCTGGACGCGACCCATGGCCCAGAAGGTCAACGAGAAGACGAGCGCTGGAACCGAGGCGCCCGGCGGGGCACACGCCAAGCTGTTCCCCCCGCTCGATACCCAGTTCTATCCCTCGCAGCTCGTGTGGCTGGCATTGACCTTCGTGGCGCTCTACATGCTCCTGTCGCGCCTCGCCCTGCCGCGCATCGGCGAGGTGCTGCACGAGCGCCAGGCCCGCATCCGCCGCGACCTCGACGAGGCCGAGCGGCTGAAGCGCGAGACGGAAAAGGCGCTCAAGGGCTACGAGCAGGCGATCGCCGACGCCCGCGGCCAGGCCGGCGCCACGGCGCGCGAGATGCGCGACCGCCTCGCCGCCGAGACCGAGCGCGAGAAGACGGCGCTCGAGACCGCGCTCGCCGCCAAGATCGCCGGCGCGGAGGCGCGCATCGCCGCCACCAAGACCAAGGCCATGCAGAGCGTGTCCGAGATCGCCGTCGACACGGCCGGCGCCGTCGTCGCCGCACTGACCGGCCAGCAGCCGAGCACCGACGAGATCAAGAAGGCGCTGGCCGCCGCCGGCAAGTGAGGTTCCCGATGCTCAATCCCGCCACAGCAGAATTCTGGGTGCTCGTCGGCTTCCTCGCCTTCGTCGCCATCCTGCTCTACGCCAAGGCACCGGCCATCGTCGCCAAGTCGCTCGACGAGCGGTCCAACGCGATCCGGCAGGAGCTCGACGAGGCGCGCCGCCTGCGCGAGGAGGCGCAGCAGCTGCTCGCCGACTACCAGAGGAAGAGCCGCGAGGCGGCCGACGAGGCCAAGGACATCGTCGGCCAGGCCAAGCAAGATGCCGAGAAGCTCGCCGCAGAGACCAGGAAGTCGCTCGCCGACCTGCTCGAGCGGCAGTCGCGCCTCGCCGAGGACAAGATCAAGCGGGCGGAAAACCAGGCCCTGAGCGAGGTCCGCTCCAGCGCTGTCGACGCCGCGCTCGCCGCCGCCGAGCAGCTCATCAAGACCAAGGTCCAGGGGGCCGGAGGGGAGGCGCTGATCGCCGACAGCATCCGCGATCTCAAGGGCAAGCTGAACTAGCGCACCGGGTCGAAAACGCTATCGATCCGGTCCAGCCATTCCTTGGTCGATATCTTGCCTTTATGTCGCATCCGATGCATAAATGCGACATCGAACACGCCTTGGTTCCACGACGTCGGGCATTGCGCTGCCTCACCACGTCTCCATTGCGCGATTTGATGGGCCCCTGGCCGGCACGCCAGGGAAATTGGCTGGATGGAGAGACGCGATGCCTAACGGCACTGTGAAGTGGTTCAACGGTCAGAAGGGCTACGGATTCATTCAGCCGGACGACGGCGGTAACGACGTTTTCGTTCACATCTCCGCCGTCGAGCGGGCCGGGCTGCAGTCCCTCCGCGAAGGCCAGAAGCTCGCCTACGAGATGGAGCGTGGGCGCAACGGCAAGTTCGCGGCCGTCAATCTGCGGCCGCTCTGACCCGAGGCCGAGGACACGAGGCCAAGGTCCGGCACCACAATGCAGGGAGCAGCGCCGTCTGCTCCCTTTATCTATTCCGTCGTGCGCATTACAGGTTGCTGGCTTCCGGGCCGCGGACCCGCCACGACACGGAGCTCAACCTGGAACCGGCGCGATGCGCGACGGTCCCGCGCGACTGGAGTTTGAATGGCCAAGGAAGAGATGCTCGAGTTCGACGGCGTGGTGGCCGAGGTGCTGCCCGACGCACGCTGCCGTGTCACGCTCGACAACGGGCACGAGGTGATCGCCTACACCTCCGGCCGCATGAAGAAGAACCGGATCAGGATCCTGGCCGGCGACCGCGTCACGGTCGAGATGACCCCCTACGACCTGACCAAGGGGCGTATCAACTTCCGCCACAAGGACGCCCGCAGCGGCCC
>JAKAML010000025.1 GCA_021812845.1 Pseudomonadota bacterium | reverse complement strand
CCCTGCGCCAGCCGCTCGGCGTCGTCGCCGGCATCACGCCGTTCAACTTCCCGGCCATGATCCCGCTGTGGAAGGCAGCACCCGCCATCGCCTGCGGCAATGCCTTCATCCTCAAGCCCTCCGAGCGCGCGCCCTCGGTGCCGATCATGCTCGCCGAGCTCATGATCGAGGCCGGCCTGCCGCCGGGCATCCTCAATGTCGTCAACGGCGACAAGGCCGCCGTCGACGCAATCCTCGACCATCGCGACGTCATGGCGGTCGGCTTCGTCGGCTCGTCCGACATCGCCCAGTACGTCTATGCGAAGGGCGCGGCGGCGGGAAAGCGCGTTCAGTGCTTCGGCGGCGCCAAGAACCACATGATCGTCATGCCCGACGCCGACCTCGACCTCGCGACCGACGCGCTGATCGGCGCCGGCTACGGCTCGGCCGGCGAGCGCTGCATGGCGATCTCGGTCGCGGTTCCGGTGGGCGAGGACACCGCCGACCGACTGATGGCGAAGCTCGTGCCGCGCGTCGAGAGCCTGAAGGTCGGCCCCTCGACCTCGCCTGACGCCGACTTGGGCCCGCTCGTCACCCGCGCCCATCTCGACAAGGTGAAAGGCTACATCGACGTGGGCGTCGCGGAGGGCGCCGACCTCGTTGTCGACGGCCGCGACTTCAAGCTCCAGGGCTACGAGGGCGGCTTTTACATGGGCGGCTCGCTGTTCGACCGCGTCACGCCAGGGATGCGGATCTACAGGGAGGAGATCTTCGGACCCGTGCTGTCGGTCGTCCGCGCCAGGGACTACGACGAGGCGCTGCGCCTGCCCTCCGAACACGCCTACGGCAATGGTGTCGCGATCTTCACCCGCGACGGCGACGCCGCCCGCGAATTCGCCACCCGCGTCGAGGTCGGCATGGTCGGCATCAACGTGCCGATCCCGGTGCCGCTCGCCTATTACACCTTCGGCGGCTGGAAGCGCTCGGGCTTCGGCGACCTGAACCAGCACGGCCCCGACGCGATCCGCTTCTACACCCGCACCAAGACCGTCACCTCGCGCTGGCCGTCCGGCATCCGCTCCGGCGCCGATTTCTCGATCCCGACGATGAAGTGACCGCACCCACCGGCAACGCCAGCGAGCATCGACCATGCCCACCTACCGCCTGCACGGCTTCGGCCGCTCCGGAAACACCTACAAGGTGGCGATGTACCTCGCCACAGCCGGGCTCGACTGGGAGCCGGTGCTGGTCTCGGTCGCGGCCGGCGACACCCGGAAGCCCGAGTGGCGGCAGGCGTTCAACCCCATGGGCGAGATCCCGGTGCTGGAGACGGACGGCCGCCGCCTCACGCAGTCCGGCGCGATCCTGACCGAGCTTGCCGAGAGGACCGGTCACTTCGCGGCCCGCACGCCCGAGGACCGCACCGAGGTGTTGCGCTGGATCCTGTGGGACAACCACAAGTTCACCGGCTACTTCGCCATGCACCGGCTGCAGAAGGCGTTCGCGCCGCAGCCGCCCCATCCCGAGGTGCTGGCCTTCCTGCGCGCCCAATCCGAACAGCACCTCGCACTGCTCGAGAGCCACCTCGCCGGCCGCGACTGGGTCGTCGGCACGCAACCGACCATCGCCGACCTGTCACTTGCCGGCTACATGTTCTACCCGACCGCCGAGACTACGTTCGATCTCGCCGCGACGCACCCTGCCATCACTGCCTGGACCCGCCGCATCGCGGCCCTGCCCGGCTGGAAACCACCTTACGAATTGCTGCCGGGCGGTGTCCCGGTCCCGTTGCGCTGAGCCGGTCGCGCCGGGGCGACCGGCGCACCGTCGTCAACGTTAACGCCGAGGTTGCATTTGTCCGCAACCGCACCCGGACTATCCTCGACGGCGCGAATGACTTGTTCCCGTGGCCGGTTGTCGCGCCCGCCTCGAGGCCTTTATTTCGTCGTCGCGGCGTGGTCGATGCCCGGCCATACCAGATACCGCCGTTCCACGACTGCCGAGGGGGCACTCATGAAAGCTCGTTTCATCGCGTTGCCGCTTGCGTTCGCTGCCGCTGCCGCCATCACCGTCACGACCGTCGCCCTGACCGCGACCGGTCCGGCCCGCGCCAGCGAGGAATTCAAGCTGCCGCCGGAGGTCACCCCGAAGCTGCGTGCCGCCTGCGAGAGCGACGTCCGCCGCCTGTGCATCGGCGAGAACCCGACCGTGGAGAAGGTCAAGAGCTGCGTGCTGTCGAAGTTCATGAAGCTCGGCCGCAAGTGCCAGTTCGAGATCGCCCAGGCCGGCTTCGCACCCTGATCCCGGCGCACTCCCCCGTGTGTTCCGGCGGCAACGCCTCCGTCCGATCCCTGCGCCGCCCTTGTGCGCGCCGTTGCGCTTCGCGGAAAACAGGGGTTCCCTCGCCGGACATGACCCCGTCACCCGACCCGATGCCGCGCCCGACCTCCGTCGCCGCCCGAGCTGCCACAGGTGGCGCCACCCGCGCCGCACCACTGGCCGCTGTGCTCTGCGCCGCCCTGGCATTTGCGGCCGCGGCAGTGCCGGCCGCCGCCGACGGACTCGTGCACGAGCTGAAGGCCGGCATCCTCGCCCACGACGTGCCCGACCTCTGGAGCGGCTTCCGGCTCGAGGACAACGCCGCCGATCTCAACCTCGAGGTGTCGTTCTCCCCCACCCTGCCGTTCCTGTTCGGCGTGCTCAGGCCCGCCATCGGCGCCTCGATCAACACGCGCGGCGACACCAGCCACGCCTACCTCGACGCCCGCTGGGAGATCGAACTTTCGCCCCGGCTCTTCTTGGCGACCGGCCTCGGCGCTGCGATCCACGACGGCGAGACCGGCCCCGTCGCCCCCGACAAGAAGGCCCTCGGCTCGCGCGTCCTGTTCCACATCCCGATCGAACTCGGCGTGCGCCTCGACGGGCGGAACAGTCTGTCGGTCTATTTCGAGCACATCTCGAACGGCTATACGCAGGACTTCAATGAGGGCCTCGACCGCATCGGCGTCCGCTACGGCTACCGCTTCTGACGCGCACGACCCGACGCCGCGCACATTCCGCGACGCCGTCGCCACTTCCCTAAAATTGTAGCGCCACGTCGAAAGCGCCCTTAAGGCCGGGCCCGTATGGTGATCACCGTCGAGCCCGGGCGCGGTGGGTGCCCGCGGCTTCGATCGGGAAGGTGGGTTCACCATGAACGGGATGAGCTTCAACGCCTATGGCGCGGTTCTCCGCCGCGTCGGCTTCGCGGAAAGCATCGAGCGCGACCGCGCCGCCGCCGTCCGCGCCGCCCGCACCCCGCGGGTCGTGCCGCTGCGCGCCGGCGTCGAGGTCGCGACCGCCGACGGCCCGACCACGATCATCGCCGAGCCGCCGCTCGCCATGACCCTGCGCGGCTGCTGAGCCGCAGGCGTCAGAACGTCGTTCCGAAGTTGACCTTCAGCGTCACGTCGGGCGCCGCGTCGGTGAGCCCTGAGAGCACGCCGATGTCGAGGCCGTAGCCGCGCCCGCCCTCCCCGTCCCACGACAGGAAGACTCCTGGCCCGATGCGATGGTCCTGCTCGTCCCACACCGGCGCGCTGCCGAGATTTTCGATCCGCCCGAAGCCCTCGACGCCGATCGCCACGCGCTCGCTCAGCTCGTACTTCGCCTGCAAGGCATAGGCGAGATTGACGCCGGGGCCGCTGTTGCGGCCGAACGTGTGATCGAAATAGGAGTTGAGGGTGACGGAGCCCTTGCCCCGGCTGAGCTTGAGGATCGGACCGAACACCAGGGAGCTGGTGCTGAGCTCGTCGGTGGAGATCATCACGCCCGTATACCAGGTCAGCGCCAGACCGCCCTCGTCGCCCGCCTTGCGCAACGCGACAAAGCTTTCGAGACCGATGTGGTCGGCGATCGCGCCGTCCCCGATCAGGTTCTCGATGTCGAGGTGCACGATGCCCTTGAACCAGTCGACCGGCGAATAGCCGAGGTCGATCTCGTGCGACGATCGCGGCTCCCCCGCCGACACCGGCCTATAGCCGCGGTTGAGGATGTTGATCGAGCGGATCTCGCGCTCGCCGGCCTTGATCTCCGGCGCGTCGATGTCGAGCGCCTGTGCGAGAGCCGCGTCCGCGCCCGCCATCAGAGCGACACCGACGACCATGGCCCGCGTCGCGGCCTTCGACGCGCGCCCGATCCGGTCTCGGACCGGCGACCGGTGGCAGTCAGTCAGAAGCTCGATCATGGCGACGTCCCGGCGAATCATACCCGTCGAGCGTCGCTCTCGACGGCGCGCCGCACAATCCGCCGGACGCCCCGCGCACTGTTTCGCTGGGGCGGCTGTGTCCCTCGGGCCGCAGCGACCAAGGTCGGTGGTCAGGCCGCCTTGTCGGCCGCGACCGGTCTCGCGGCGTTCGCGAGGTAGTCCATGGCCGCCGCGACGCCGCCCTTCCTGTGGGGGATGCCCGCCACCTCGAGCCCCATCTCGACGCCGGTCAAGGCGCCCATGATCGTGAGGTCGTTGGTGTCGCCGAGATGGCCGATGCGGAACACCTTGCCGGCAAGCTTGTTGAGGCCGGTGCCGAGCGACATGTTGAACGTCTCGAGCACGACCTTGCGGAAGGCGTCGGCGTTGTAGCCCTCGGGCATCATCACCGAGGTGACGACGGGCGAGTAGTACTTCGGGTCGCGGCACAGCACCTCGAGGCCCCATGCGCGCACGGCACGGCGGACCGCCTCGGCGTGGCGCTCGTGGCGCGCGAACACGTTGTCGAGCCCCTCCTCGTGCAGCATCCTGATCGCCTCGTCGAGGCCGTAGAGCAGCCCCGTCGCCGGCGTGTACGGGAAGAAGCCCGTGGCGTTGTTCGCCAGCATGTCGTCCCAGTTCCAGAACGCGCGCGGCAGCTTCGCCGACTTCGAAGCCGCGAGCGCCTTCTCGCTGACCGCCGTGAACGACAGACCCGGCGGCAGCATCAGGCCTTTCTGCGAGCCCGAAACCGTGACGTCGATCCCCCACTCGTCGTGGCGCAGGTCCATCGACGCCAGCGAGGAGACGGTGTCGACCATCAGCAGCGCCGGATGGCCGGCGGCATCGATCGCCTTTCTCACCTCGTCGATGTGCGACCGGCAGCCCGTGGCCGTCTCGTTGTGGACGACGCAGACCGCCTTGATCTCCTTCGCCTTGTCGGCCCTGAGGCGGCTCTCGATGACGTTGACGTCGGCGCCCGTGCGCCAGTCGGTCGGAATGAAGTCGACCGCGAGTCCCATGCGCTCGGCCATCACCTTCCAGAGCGTGCCGAACTGCCCGGTCTCGACCATCACGATCTTGTCGCCGGGCGAGAGCGTGTTGACGAGCGCCGCCTCCCACGCGCCGGTACCCGACGACGGGAAGATGATGACGTTGCCGGTCGTCTTGAAGATCGACTTGATGCTCGAAAGCACCCTGAGGCCGAGCTGCTGGAACTGCGGTCCGCGATGATCGAGGATCTGCAGGCTCATGGCATTGAGCACGCGCTCGGGAACCGGCGTCGGTCCCGGGATCTGCAGGAAGTGGCGGCCGGGACGGCGAGGCTCGTTGGACATGGGCGCTCCTGTTGGCGGGCAGGACCGTCGGGAGCACCGGCGGGCGAGCCGCCTTCGGGATCGGCTCTGCCCAAGGTTGCGGCTCGGCGTGCACGCTTTTTCGGCAAGGTCACGAGCTATAGGGGCGAACGCGAAATGCCGTCAAGAGAGCGCGATTCGTCCGTGCACTCGCGGCCGGGCCGGCGCCGCGACGCTCCGGCGCGACGTGCCCCGCGCCCTCTTCCGTGCCTATGCTGCAACTGCGACATTGCCGGGTGGACGACACGTTGCCGCACCAGTAAGGTCGCGCGTCGGCAGGCGTTTACGGACCGTTGCAGCGTTGCGGCCGAAGGCGCCGGCAACGGCCGGGGACCGCGCGACGGTCTGCCGGCGTCGACCGCGCGACGCGCCGAGCCGAGCCGAGGGGGCCACGGCGGCAACCGGCGCGGGGCCGGCTGTCCGTCGAACGCGAGTCCGTCGAACGCGAGAGGTGTCGAGGCCGTTACAATTGGAAGCTATCGCCGCCGTCCCCGATCCTCGTCCCATCGTCCCAGCCGCTCCCGGCACCGCCCCGAACAGCCGTCGCACCGAACCTTCGCCGCACCGAACCACCGCCGCCCCGTAATACCGCCGCCGTCTCCGCCAGCCGTGCCGGCGATACCGCCGCCGACCGTCAGAGGATCGTCCCGACACCGCCATGGTCAAGTCACCCCAGGATTTCGCCGCCGGACTGTTCGTCATCGCCATAGCCGCCGTCGCATGGCTCGTCGTACTGCCGCTGCCGTTCACCCAAACCGGCGGCGTCGGATCGGGTATGCTGCCGAAGGCCGTGGCCACGATCCTCGCCGGTCTCGGCGCCGTGATCATCGTCGGGTCGCTCTTGTCCGAGGGCGAGCGGCTGACGCGCTGGAGCTTCCGCAATATCGCCCTCGTGCTCGGCGCGATCATGGTCTTTGCGCTGACGATCCGGGGCTTCAATCTGCCTCTGCTGGGTCTCACCGTTCCGGCCCTCGGCCTTGCCGTCGCGGGCCCGGCGACAATCCTGATCGCCGGCCAGGCCGACCGCTCGACCCGGCTCGTCGAGTCGCTGCTGTTCGGCGTGCTGCTGACGGCGGCCTGCATCGTGCTGTTCCGGCTGATGCTGCGCCTGCCGATCCCCGTGTTCCCGCCGCTGCTCGGCTACTGAGGGCCCGCGATGCTCGAAGTCCTCGCAAATCTCGGTCTCGGCTTCGCGGTCGCGCTCACGCTGAAGAACCTCGCGCTCTGCTTCCTCGGCTGCCTCATCGGCACGCTGATCGGCGTGCTGCCCGGCGTCGGCCCGATCGCCACCATCGCCATGCTGCTGCCAATCACCTTCGGCCTCGATCCGATCGGCGCGCTCATCATGCTGTCGGGCATCTACTACGGCGCCCAGTATGGAGGATCGACGACCGCGATCCTCGTCAACATCCCCGGCGAGGCGACGAGCGTCGTCACCACACTCGACGGCCACGAGATGGCCAAGCAGGGCCGCGCCGGCGTCGCACTCGGTACCGCCGCCATCGCCTCGTTCTTCGCCGGAACCGTCGCCACCCTTGTCGTCGCCGGCCTCGCCACGCCGATGACCGGGCTGGCGCTCAAGTTCGGCCCCTCCGACCGCTTCTCGCTCATGGTGCTCGGCCTCGTGTTTGCGGTCGTGCTCGCGCGCGGGTCGATCGTCAAGGCGCTGGCGATGATCACGCTCGGCATCCTGCTGTCGACCGTCGGCACGGACGGTGAGACGGGCGAGGACCGCCTCACCTTCGGCTTCGACCAGTTCGCCGACGGCATCGAGTTCGCGGTCGTCGCCATGGGCATCTTCGGCTTCGCCGAGATCCTGAAGAACCTCGAGAACCCCGAGGCGCGTGACGTCGTGCGCGGCGCCATCGGACGGCTGCTGCCGTCCGGGACGGACCTCAAGGCCTCCGCCGCGCCGGCGGCCCGCGGTACGCTGCTCGGCTCTTTCCTCGGAATCCTGCCCGGCAACGGCGCCGTGCTGGCCCCGTTCGCGTCCTACACCCTCGAGAAGCGCGTCGCGAAGGATCCCTCGCGTTTCGGCCGCGGTGCCATCGAGGGCGTCGCGGGTCCGGAGGCGGCCAACAACGCCGGCGCCCAGACCTCCTTCATCCCGCTCCTGACGCTCGGCATCCCGCCCAACGCCGTGATGGCGCTGATGGTCGGCGCCATGACCATCCACGGCCTGATCCCTGGCCCCCAGATCATGTCCAAGCAGCCGGATCTGTTCTGGGGCCTGATCGCCTCGATGTGGCTCGGCAATCTGATGCTGCTCGTCATCAATCTGCCGCTGGTCGGGCTGTGGGTCCGGCTGCTGAAAGTCCCCTACCGGCTGATGTTCCCGGCCATTCTGCTGTTCTGCTGCATCGGCATCTACTCCATCGGCAACAAGCCCGAGGACGTGATGCTGACCGCCGCCTTCGGCTTCATCGGCTACTCGCTGCTGAAGCTCGGGTTCGAGCCCGCGCCGCTGCTGCTCGGCTTCGTGCTCGGCAAGCTGATGGAGGAGAACCTGCGTCAGGCGATGTCGAAGGCCGGCGCGACGCTGGTGTCGCTGCTCGACAGCAACCTTTCGGCGGGCCTGCTCGCATTCTCCGCGCTCCTCCTGCTGCTCGCTGTGCTGCCCGCGGTCAGGAAGAGCCGCGAGGATGCGTTCCAGGAATGACGGAGACCGACGACGGCGGTTGCCGGGGACGGTGATCCGAACGTGCCCGGCACTGCGAATAGCCGATAGGATTATAGACAATCGACGTTCGTCGTAATCAAAAGGTTGCATGACGTTTAGTGGAGGCCGACGACCCGATGCGATAAACAAGTGACTGTGCGGCGTCGGTGCGAGAGACAGCCGGGCGGCGGACCAGCCGCCCGCGAACCACCCCGATCCGCACGAACCGAGTTCACACGAACCGAGTTCACACGGCCCAAGTTCACACGAACCGAGTTCACACGACCCAAGTCCAGGACGACAAGCCCCACCGTGGCACCAGATCACGGACGGCCGAGAGGAAACGCAGAAGGAAGGATAGCCAGCGAATGAACCGCCACGTCAAAGCACTGCTGTCGGGAGCCGTGGCTCTCGCCGCCGCCGCGGGCACCGCACTCGCCGCCTACCCCGAGCGGCCGATCACCATGATCGTCCCCTTCGCCGCCGGCGGACCGACCGACACCATCGCCCGCATCGTCGGCGAGCACATGTCGAAGACGCTCGGCCAGACCGTCGTCATCGAGAACGTCACCGGCGCCGGCGGGACGACCGGCATCACCCGCGGCGCCCAGGCTGCGCCCGACGGCTACACGATCATGATGGGCCACATGGGCACCCACGGCGCCTCGCCTGCGCTCTATCCCAATCTCAAGTACGACCCGACCAAGGACTTCACGCCGATCGGCCTCGCCGCCGGCACGCCGATCATCATCGTCACGAGAAAGGACTTCCCCGCGAAGGATCTCAAGGAGTTCATCGCCAAGATGAAGGCCGAGGGTCCGAAGCTCAACGAGGGCAATGCCGGCGTCGGCTCGGTGTCGCACACGACGTGCACGCTCTTGACCTCGCAGCTCGGCATCAAGACCGCGCGCGTCACCTACAAGGGCACCGGCCCGATGATCAACGACCTCGTCGGCGGACAGGTCGACTTCGGCTGCGACCAGATCGTCTCGGTCGCCCAGCAGATCAAGGCCGGCACCATCAAGGCGCTTGCCATCGCCACGCCCGAGCGCTCGCCCGCCCTGCCCGACCTGCCGACCACCAAGGAGGCCGGGATGCCGGAGTACGAGGTGTCCGCCTGGAACGCCGTGTTCGGGCCGAAGGGGCTCCCGGCCGACATCGCCGGCAAGCTCAACGACGCGCTCGTCAAGGCGCTCGACGACGAGCACACGAGGAAGCGCATCCTCGATCTCGGCGGCACCATCGCCGACAAGCCGGGCCGCTCTCCGGCGGCGCTCCAGAAGCTCGTCGAGAGCGAGGTCGCGCGCTGGAACCCGGTGCTGAAGGGCATCGCCGCGCAGGCCGTCAATCCGGCCGGCGCCACCAGTGGCGCCACCCCGCCCCCGGCGGCGGCCCCGGCTCCTGCGCCCGCCCCGGCCCAGAAGTAGTCACGCATCGCGGGGCGGGTCCGTGCTTGGCCCGCCCTGCAGGTCTCGTCGCATCATCAGGCCTCAAGCGGACATAGATCCGCGCCACGACCAAGAACGACTGCCAACCGAGGAGAGACGCTCAATGACAAAGACCACCGACGCCCCGACGCCCTCGCGCCGGAAATTCCTCAAGGGCGGCGCGCTGGCCGCCGGTACCGCCGTCGCCGGTACCGTCG
>JAKAML010000024.1 GCA_021812845.1 Pseudomonadota bacterium | reverse complement strand
ATAAAGGACAGGGAGTCGTTGACATGAGAAAGCTCTCCATTCCAGGCCTTATCGCGCTTTGTGCAGGGCTGCTGACGGCCGTCGCGCAAGCTCAAGAGCACGGTTTGGCCAGCGCTCCGGCGGCCCATGGCAGCCGCGCGGCGACGCTTTTGCGCGCACCGCGCCAGGGATGCGGGCGACGCCCTATGTGGTCGTGAGCCAGCAGCTCGCCTCAGGTCCGCTGCACCGCGGCCACCGCACGTCGGTACCGCGGCGCGAGGCGCTGATATTGCAGGCCGCGCTTAACCATCCTTGGCTGCTGCACGACCACCTGGAGGAGTTGGCCTCACTGGAATTCCGCCACGCCGACGCCGAACGTCCGCTTGACGAGCCGCTGCGCGGGGCCGAGCGGCGGCTCGGTCAGCGACAGCGCCGTCGCCGCACCGATCCGCGCCACGCGCGCCTCCGAGAACCGCCCGATGACGCCGGTCGCACCGAGATGCATCGCCACCGGCAGCGTCGCGAAGGCATCGGTGACGCGCGCGATCAGGTCCGAGCGCGACCAGTCGGTCAGGATCACGATGTCCTCGGCCTTCAGCGCGCGCGCGTCCGCCACGGCCGCGGCGAGCGCGACATCGAGTGCCTCGCGCGCCTCCGCGCCGTCGCTGTGCCGGCTGTGCTCCGGCAGCACGGCCACCGCCACCACCCTGACGCCCGACTGGCGGTCGGCCATCTCGCGCGCCATGCGGCCGATCTCGTCCTCGGCGCCGACCAGCATCACCCGCCGCATCGAGACGAGGCCGCGCCGCATCGACTGCCGGAGGGTCAAGCGGATCATGCTCTCGCCCGCCATCACCATGGCGAGCCCCACGACGTAGAACAGCAGCACCCAGCCGCGCGAGAAGTCGTCCGTCGTCTTGGACAGGAAGCCGATCATCGCCAGGTAGAGGAATGCGTAGTTCCAGAACAGGAACACGCGACTCGGGCTGCGGCGGCCGTCGAGGAAATCCTGCACCCGGTACTCGTCGCGGAGCAGGAACGGCATGATGTAGAGCGCCGCTTCCAGAAGCCCGAGCCCGGCATAGGCTCCGAGCGGGCCGGCGTCGCCGTAGGCCGCGACGTGATAGGCCGCGCCCGTGGCGACCGAGGCCAGTGTGATGCTCGACACCTCGTAGGCCAGCGCCAGCATCCTGAACGCGAACGCGCCGATCGCGAACCGCGGCCTCGGCAACGCGCCGGACCGCACCACACTCTCGAGACCGCTCGCCACGCTTCACTCGCTTCGTTCAGGCCCGGCCGCGCCTCGGGTTCCCCCCGACCGCCGAGCACGCACCCACAATAGTCGTCCCCAAGCCCGCGGCCGCACGAAACTCCGTGGTCGGTTAATTCGGTCCGGCGGAGGGCAGGGATGATTTGGTGTCGACGGATCTTCCGCGTTTGGACCGCAGCTTTTATCAGACCACGCCGCAAGCGCAATGCCGTTCCGCCAACGGCTTGCGCGCCGCTCCTCTCTCGGTGGAGGAGCCGCAATCTGCCAAGTGTCCGGACGGCGAGATAGTCGCTAAGCCGCATAACAGTCCTGCCGCGGACGGTATGCCGGGAACGGCCGCGACCGGGGCATGGCGCTTGCATAGGTCCGGGTACGTCTCCTTCCGCTCCGGTCGCCGGCGCGCGTTCGACCGGCCCCGCCCTGCCGCCGTGCTACGGGCCGGCCGGTCCCGCAGCGCTCCGGTTGCAGCCGCGGGGGTTCCGAAGGCCCTTCACGCGCGTGCCGAAATGATACAAATATCTTCGAGACTTACACCCGTCCGTTGGGCCGCCGTGGATCGACCCGAGACCATGACATCGGGCCCCGTGACTGGGGCCGTGCCGGGCGCGGCGTCGCCCGCAGGGACCGCCGGCACCGCCGCGCCGCGTGACCGGCTGCCGCCGGCCGACGGCACCTACACCGACGTGCGCGGCTTTCTCGCGATCCTCGCACGGCACCTCCGCGCCATCGCGACGACGATGCTCGCCGCGCTGGCGCTGGCGGTCGCCTATCTCGCCCTCACGACCCCGGTCTACACCGCCGGCACCGCGCTCTTCATCGATCCCCGGCTGAAGAAGATCGTCTCCGACGAGGTCACCCAGGGCGGGCTCGGCTCGGATCTGGCGCTGGTCGAGAGCCAGGTCGCGATCATCGCCTCCGACGCTGTCCTGCGCCGCGTCGTCGACAAGCTGGCGCTCGACCAGGATCCCGAGTTCGCGCCCGCGCCCGGCCAGGGCCTCCTGTCGCGGCTCAAGTCGCTCGTCGTCGAGAGACCGCCCGCGGCCGAGCCGAGGCTCCGCGCGATCGAGGCGCTGTCGCGGAACATCAAGGTCAAGCGCGCCCAGAAGACCTACGTGGTCGAGGTCGAGGCCAGCTCGAACTCGCCGGTCAAGGCCGCGCGCATCACAGAGGCCGTCGTCGAAGCCTACCTTCGCGACCAGACCGAGGCCAAGCAGGCCGAGGCCAGGCGCGCCAACGACCTGATCGAGGCCCGCCTCGGAGAGCTGCGTGAGCAGGTCCGCCGCGCCGAGATCCGCGCCGACGAGTTCCGCAAGGCCAACCGGATCCTGTCCTCCGACGGCGGGCTCGTGAACGAGCAGCAGCTCACCCGCCTCAATGGCGAGCTCATCACCGCCCGCGCCGCCGCCGCCGAGGCCAACGCCCGTCTCGAGCAGGTCAACTCGGCGCTGAAGGCCGGCGCCAGCCCCGACACCCTGCCCGACGCCATGCGCTCGGGGCTGATCCAGCGTCTGCGCGAGCAGCACGCCCAGGTCGCGCGCCGCGAGGCAGCGCTCGCGACCCAGTTGCAGGCCAGACATCCGGTGCTGATCGAGGTCCGCTCGCAATCGGCCGAGATCCGCGCCCAGATCGCGGCGGAGCTGAAGCGCATCGGCACCTCGGCCAGGAACGAGCAGCAGATCGCGCAGAACCGCGAGCGCGAGCTCGTCGCCACGCTCGACCGCGCGAAATCCGAGGTCGGCCGCACCAACACCGCACAGATCAAACTGCGCGAGCTCGACCAGGAGGTCACCGCGAGCCGCGACCTGCTGCGCGTGTTCCTCGCCCGCGCAAAGGAGCTGCAGGAGCAGCAGAGCATCGCCACGCCCGATGCCCGCATCATCTCGCCGGCGGCGGTGCCGACCCAGCCGTCGAAGCCGCTCACCTGGATGATCCTGTCGCTCGGCCTGCTCGGCGGCCTCGGCCTCGGCGTCGCCGGCGCCCTCGTCGTCGACCAGCTCGACCGCTCGCTGCGCTCGGCCGACGACGTCGCCCGCGCCACCGGCCTCGCGGTGCTCGGCGCGATCCCGCGGCTCGAGGCGCCGCGCCGATCCGCCGCCCGCGGCACGCCGCTCCACGTCCGCCCCGCGGCCGTCGAGGCGGCGCAGTTCAGCGACCTGCTGTCGGCCATCGCCGATCGCAAGGGCAGCGCCGCCGTCGCCTACCGCCAGTCGCTGATGCGGCTGCTGTCGCGCCTGAAGCCGGGCAGCCGCACCCCGGTGCAGATGGGGCATGGCGGGCTCCGGGGGGCGGCCGGGGAAGGCGCGGGCCTCGCCACCACCGTCCTCGTCGCCGGCCCCCACGCCGGCGCCGGCACCTCGGCGACCGCGCTCGGCCTCGCCTACGCCGCCGCACTCCAGGGCGAGCGCGTGCTGCTCGTCGACGCCACCTCCGCCGACGCCGAGCTGTCCTCGATCTTCGCCGGTGCAATCGACACCGACCGCGTCGTCGTGCTCGACAACCGCGACCACCTGGCCTCGATCACGGCCCGCGACGCCCGCTCCGGCCTCGCCCTGCTGCCGATCGCCCTCGCCGACCTGCGCAGCCTGAGGTCGATCCAGCGGCAGAAGCTGATCGCGGGCCTCGCCGCACTGTCGCGGGACTACGACCTCGTGGTCGTCGACGCCGGCGGGCTGCTCGCCGACGAAGCGGGCGCGACGCTCGTTCCCGCCGCCGACCGCATCTTGCTCGTCGCCCGCGCGGGCGTGACGCGCGGCGAGGAGATCGCGGCCACGGTCGAGATGATGAACGGCGCCCGCGATCGCATCGCCGGCGTCGTGCTGACCATGACCGAGCCCGGCGTCCTGTGAGCGGACCGTGAGCCTCGACCTCGCCACGGCCGCCGTCACCGGCCGCCGCCGTCCCTTCGGCCGGGGGTCGGCAGCCTTTCCGCCGACGTCGATCGGCTTCGAGGCGGGGCTCGCGCTCGTGCTGCTGCTCTTCGTCGTCGTCTCGCCCCTGGCGCTGGTCGAGCTCGGCCTCGCCTACGACGAGACCGGCGGCACCGCGCTCGAGAAGATCCACCCCGGCACGCTCGTCGCCAGCCTCCTGCTCCTCGCCGCGCTCACGACCCAGGGCAATCCGCTGGCCTGGATCGGTGACGCGGTCGCGCGCACGCCCGCCATCGCCCTCTACGCGATGGGCATCGCCGTACTCATGGCCCACACCATCCTGGTCGTGAAGCTGCCGTTCACGCCGCTGATCGACACCTTCATCGCGCCGCTCGTGATATTTCTGCTCTATCGTCACATGCCCGAGCGGCGCGGCCGCCGCCTCGCGCTGCTGCTGCACGTCCTCATGTTCGCCAACGCCCTCGTCGGCCTCTTCGAGTTCGCGACCGGCTGGCGCATCACGCCGCTGGTCGCGGCCGGGGTCGTGATCGAGGACGACTGGCGCTCGACCGCGCTGCTCGGCCATCCGCTGGCCAACGCCAGCCTCACCGGCGCCTATCTGCTGATGCTGGCGCTCGGTGGTGGCCGCGACCTGCCGCGACCGCTCCGCGTGCTCGCCTTCCTGGCCGGCGCCGCGGCGATGGTCGCGTTCGGCGGCCGTGCCGCCACCGTGCTGCTGCTCGTCAGCCTCGCCCTCCTGGCCTCGCTGCGTGGCACAGCAATACTCGCCGGCGCGCGCTTCGATACCCGGCAGATCCTTGCCGTCCTGGTCCTGCTGCCGATCGCCGCCATCGCCACGACCGTGCTCGCCGAGGCCGGCTTCTTCGACCAGTTCCTCGAGCGCTTCGTCGACGACAAGGGCAGCGCCGATGCCCGCAGCCAGATGTTCGAGCTGTTCCGCCACGTCTCCTGGCACGATCTCGTGCTCGGCCCCGACGCGCGCCACATGGAGACACTGCGCGCCCGCTACGGGCTCGACTTCGGCATCGAGAGCTTCTGGATCGCCTACGTCCTGACCAACGGCCTCGTGGTCAGCCTGGTGTTCTTTGCCGCGCTCGCCGCCTTCTGTCGCGAGATCGTGCGCGCGACCGAGCCCGGCGGCTGGTGGGTGCTCGCGTTCTTCTTCCTCGTCGCCTCGACCTCGGTCAGCCTGTCGGCCAAGAGCCCGCTGCTCGCCGTGCTGACCTTGATGATGTCGATCCTGATGCGTCCTCGCGGCCGCCACCCGGACCGCTGAGCCGCCCCGCCCGCGCCCACGATCCCCGTGGGCGCCCCCCTACATGGCGCGTCCCGTCCCGCCGCCGCGGCACGTCCGTTGCTTTGTAGGACGCGCGCGGGACGCGCTTCCGCACCCGCGAAAAATGCCGTATCAATCCGGTAAACAGAGGGTTAAGATGCACGCGGAGTATGGTGTCGCCGTCGCCGGGAGTTCCAGGGTCATGCGTCAGTCTGGTGCCGCGGCCGTCGAGCCGCGTCCGGTCGCCTCACCATCGGGCGCCGCGCATCCCGCCCCCCCGCACGCCGCCCCTGACGCGCCCATCGCCGCCCTGGCCCGCGTCGACGGCTGGCGGATCACGCTCGCCGACCTCGACGGCGCCGTCGCCGCCATCGCCGGCGCGGCCGAGCGCGGTGAGAGCTTCTCCGCCGTCACCCTCAATCTCGATCACCTCGTGAAGCTGCGCCGCAGCGAGCCGTTCCGCCGCGCCTACCGGGCTGCCCGCTTCGTCACCGCGGACGGCGCGCCCGTCGCGCGACTCGCTCGCCTCACGAACTCCGCGATCACCCGCACCACCGGCGCCGATCTCCTCGTCCCGCTCGCCGAAGAGGCCGCCCGCCGCGGAATCCCCGTCTATCTCTTCGGCGCCTCGGGAAGCGTGCTGGCGACGGTCGGCCGCGCCCTGTCCGTGCGCAGCGGCGGAACTCTCGCCATCGCCGGCACGGACGCCCCGCCGCAGGGCTTCGATCCCGACAGCGCCGCCGCCGACGCCGCCCTCGACCGCATCGTCCAGTCCGGCGCACGGCTGTGCTTCCTCGCGCTCGGCGCGCCGAAGCAGGAGATCCTCGCCGCCCGCGCCGTGGCCCGCGGCCTGCCGGTCGGCTTCGTCTCGGTCGGCGCGGCGCTCGATTTCGTCGCCGGCGCCCAGACCCGCGCGCCCGCGGCGATGCGGCACGGCGGCCTCGAGTGGCTGTGGCGGCTCGCCACCAACCCGCGCCGGCTGGCGCTGCGCTACACCCAGTGCGCGCTGCTGCTGGTCGACCTCACGGTCCTGGCCCCAATCCGCCAGCGACTCGGCGGCGGCAGGCCGGCCTGACCGCGCGCCGCCCGCCCGCGACGTCCCCGCCGAAGGCACAGCGATGTCCCCGCCCCGGATCCTGTTCTACACCCACGGCCTCGTCGACGGCGGCGCGGAGCGGCTGTGGGCCAACCTCGCCACCGCATTCCACCAGCGCGGCCACGACGTCCTGTTCGCGGTCGATTTCGCGGCGGAGGAGAACCGCGCCAGCCTCGACCCCGCGATCCCGCTCCATGTCCTCGGCGGCAGCCACCGCGCGTCGGTCGGCGCTCTCGCGCGGCTCATCCGCGCCGAGCGCCCCGCGGTCGCTCTCTCCGCCGTCGGCGGCTCGAACCTGAAGCTCCTCGCGGCTCTCTCTCTCGCCCGCACCGGCACCCGTGCGATCCTGAGCTATCACGGCTTCGAGGAATGGCGGACCGGCAAACTGAGCTTCGCCGCCTATGCCACCCTGCCCCTCGTCACACGTCTCGCCGCGCGCACGGTCGCCGCCTCGGGGCCGCTCCGCGACGCCCTCGTCGGCCGCTGGCGCGCCGCGCCACTCCGCACGGTCGCGATCGACAATCCGGTCGCCTTCCCCGCCGATACGCGCCTGCCGTCGGCCGCCGAGCTCGCAGCGCGGCCCGAGGTCGTGCTCTCGGTCGGCCGCCTGTCGCCGCTCAAGGACCACGCCACGCTGCTCAGCGCCTTCACCCTCCTGGCGCGGCCGTCGGCGCGCCTCGTCATTCTCGGCCAGGGGCCGGAACGGCCGGCCCTCGCCGAGCTCGCGCGGAGGCTCGGCATCGCCGACCGTCTCGAGATGCCGGGCTACATCCCCGATCCCTGGCCGGCCTACGCCGGGGCGCGATGCTTCGTGCTGCCGTCGCGCTCGGAGGCGTTCGGCAACGTCGTGGTCGAGGCGCTGGCGCACGGCCTTCCGGTCGTCGCCACCGACTGCGCCGGCCCGGCCTCGATCCTCGACGGCGGACGCCACGGCACCCTGGTCCCCGTGGGCGACGACCGCGCCCTGGCGCACGCCATCGCCGCGGCCCTCGACCGGCCCGGCGATCCCGGACCGCGCCGTGCCCGCGCCGAGGCCTTCTCCATCGACCGCCGCGTGCCGGAGTACGAGGCGCTCGTCACCGAGGTGCTGACGGAACGCCGTCGCGCATCGGATGCGGCCGCCTCGGACCTTCCCATGGCGAGCGGACGCGCGGACCGAGCCCGATGACCGACGCCACCCACGCCCGCGTCACCGCCGTCCCGGCGCCGCCGCGCCAGCGCGTCTATCTCGACCTCACCCACCTCGGCCGCCACGTCACCGGCATCGAGCGCGTCACCATCGAGCAGTTCGAGAAGGTCGCGTTCGCGAGCTCCGACGTGAGGCAGGTCGGCGCGAACGGCATCCTGTCGATGATCCTGCGCCAGCAGCTCTTGCTGCCGCTGCTCGCCGTCCTCCACCCGCGCGCGCTGTTCGTCTTTCCGGGCTTCCCGCCCTCGCCGCTGATGCGGCTTTTCCGCGGTCGCGTCGTGATGTACGTCCACGACCTCTTCCTCTTGACCCGCCGCCAGGATCTCGGCCTCAAGGCGCGGCTCTACATGGCGTGGCCGTTCGCCCGCGCCGTCGCCGGGCTCCGCTACTTCCTGACCAACTCCGAAAAGACGCTCGCCGAGCTCGCCGCCGTCGCCCCGTCCGACGCCCGCCTCGCGCTCTACCGGCCGCGGGTCGCGAACCTGTTCGGCCTCGAACCGCCGACCGCGCACCGCGCCGGCCACCCGGCGCGCGAGCCCGGCACGCTGCGCCTCGTCGCGCTCGGCACCGTCGAGCCGCGCAAGAACTACCCGGCCGCGCTCGCCATCGCAGACGCGCTGGCCGGGCTCGGCTTCGCCGGCGTCCAAATCGACATCATCGGCCGCGAGGGCTGGGGCGGGGAGACCGAGCGCCTCAGCTCGCACCCGCGCGTCCGCCTGCGCGGCTACCTCTCCGCCGCCGAGGCCAAGGCCGTGATCGAGAGCGCCGATCTCTACCTCTGCACCTCCCACGACGAGGGTCTCGGCCTGCCGCTGCTCGAGGTGCAGTATGCGGGGCTCGCCGTCGTCGCGCCCGATGCGCCGGTGTTCCGCGAGGTTCTCGGCGCATCCGGCACCTTCGTCGACCCGACCCGGCCCGAGGACGCCGCGCGAGCGATCGCGCACCTCGTCGCCGCCCCGGACTGGCGCCAGCGCGCCGCCGCCGCCGCGCTCGCCAACGTCGCGCGCTGGAATGGCCTTGCCGAAGGCGACGCCGGGCGCGTCGTCGAGAGCCTCGCCGGCCAGCTCGCCACCGCCTGGCGCGACGGCACAGGGCGCGGGAGCTGACAGTGCCGCATCCCGTTTCGCGCCGGGGTGTGCTGGCGGGCGGGCTCGCCACGCTCGCCGTTCCCGCGCCGCCGTCCTCTGCCGGACCCGCGGGCGAGACCCTCGGTGCGCTGGCCACCGCAAAAGGTCTCACCCTCGGCGCATCGTTCGCGGTCCACGAGACCGACGGGCCCCACGGCGAGCGCTACGCCGCGCTCTACGCGCGCGAGGTGCGGAGCCTCACGAGCGAGCTCGAGCTCAAGCTTTCCGTCCTCCGCCCCGACCCCGACACGATCGCGTTCGCCCCCGCCGACCGGTTGTTCGCGTTCGCCGAGCGGCAGCGCCTCGCCGTTCGCGGCCACACGCTGGTCTGGAACGACGACGTGCCCGAATGGTTCAAGGCGCTGTCGCGGCGCGAGGCCGGCTACATGATGGACGCCCACATCGAGACCGTGCTCGGCCGCTACCAGGGCCGCGCCGCCGCCTGGGACGTCGTCAACGAGCCGATCGCGCCGTGGGACAATCAGCCGGGCAACCTGCGCGCGGGGCCGTTCCTCACGGCCTACGGCGAGGACTACATCGCGCGTGCGTTCCGTCTCGCGCGCACGCTCGAGCCGCGCGCGAAGCTCGTCCTCAACGAGGCCTTCACCGAGACCGACGACGCGCGCGGCGCGACATTCCGCGCGAGCCTTCTCGCCCTCCTCCGCCGCCTCGCGGACAGGGGCGCGCCGATCGACGCCGTCGGCCTCCAGTGCCACCTGTCGTCGCGCCACCGCTACGACCTGCCGCGCTTCACGGCCTTCGTCGAGGAGATCGCCACCCTCGGCTACGACATCCACCTGACCGAGCTCGATTGCGACGACGGAGCCTTCCCCCGCGACATCGCCCGCCGCGACGCCGCGGTCGCCCGGCTCTACGCCGACTTCCTCGGCGCCGTTCTCTCCATCCGCGCCGTGACCTCGCTGACCTTCTGGCAACTCGCCGACACGACGAGCTGGCTCTACTACCGCGACCTTGCCGAGCGCCCGCGCGCCGCCGACCGGCCGCGCCCGCTGCCGTTCGACGGCACGTTCGCCAGAAAGCCGGCGTGGACGGCAATCGCCGACGCGATCAGAGCGATGCCGCCGCGCTGACGATCGTGCCGCCGGAACGACCGGCGCCCCACCTCCCGCGTTGCAGCTCGCGGTGGTTCTCGTAGCAGATCGCGAGCTGCCG
>JAKAML010000023.1 GCA_021812845.1 Pseudomonadota bacterium | reverse complement strand
GTCGTCGGTCAACTTGAAGGGCTTCGGCACGTCCTTGCGATACAGTCCGCGCGCCGTCTCGGCGATCGCCTCGGTGGCGGCCTGGCCGCTGAGCTTGACCGCGCGGCCGGACATGTCGACGCGCCCGTCCTGAAGTTGCGCGAGACCGGCGAGGCTCGACACCACCGTCGTCGCCCAGCCTTCGGGCGCCCCGTCCGCGATCTCCATGCGATCGACGATGGCGACCTTGGGGAAGCTCTTCTTGACCTGGGCGAACAGATCCTCGCGCAGCTTCTCGCTCGGAACGTAGCCCGAGAGCGCGAGCTGGCTCGCGGCGAGCTGCGCCGTCCAGACGAACGGATCGACGATCGGCGGCGTCACCTTGTCGCTGACGAGCTTCACGCCCTGCGGCAGCTTCTGCAGCGCCTTCTTGATGCCCTTGTAGGACGGGAAGTCCGCCGCCTCGCCGGATACCGACAGCGCCGTCCCGCTCAGCTCGACCGAGCCGCGCTTCAACCCGGCCAGCTGGCTCATGGCGTAGCCGACGCCGTTCAGCCAGACCTCGCGCGACGGGGCTCCGCGCGCGACCTTCATGGTGTCGCTCAGCGGCGCCTTGGGGAAGCTCGCCGCCGCCGCGCGCAGCACCTCGGCACGCAATTCCTCGCTCGGCACATAGCCCGCCAGCACCAGCTTGCCGCCCGTCATCTCCGCCGACCAGAGGTAGGTTTCGACTTTCTCAACGAGCTCCGACCGGTCGTCGACGACCCGCACGCCCCACACCTTGCGCGAGATCTCGGCGGCCTTGCCGGGCTCGGATTCGTCGAGCGCGCGGCCACTCAGCACGCCGTCGCGGCCGGAGAACCCCGGCTGCGCCCACGACAGTCCCGATCCGCGGAGCGCGTCGGCGGCGCGCTGCCGGAGATCGGCCTCGATGCGCTCGTGCTCGGCGAGAACCGTGACCCAGGACCAGACCGCGATGGGCAGCAGGCCCCACAGCCAACGTGACGGATTGCACTTCATATGCGATCTACGCTCCCCACTCGCCTCGTCCCGCGCGTCCGTCTGTCCGACGGACCGGCGCGTGATCGCTCCGCCCGGCGCTGGAGAACGCCACACTCGTGGCACGACCACCGCCGTCCCGGGCATTCCTGCACCGGCGCGTGGACCCCGTCGCCTGCGGGCGATGCCATGGGCACACCCCGTCCCGACCCTCGCCGCAATGGCGGCCGGCACTGCACCCACCCCGTCCCGGTGGCACTATAGTGAAGCGCACGACCCTTTCCAAGTCAGACGGACGTCGCTGACGGCGCCGGCAATTGCCTGAAATGGGTGCAGGATACGCTCGCGGCGGATACCGTCAGCGCGCGCATGGTCCCGCCGACCGGCGGCGGAGCACCCTGCCCGGCGATACTCGCCATGGGACCCTTTCGAGCGGCGTCCGACCCGCGCGCCGCCCGCCTCGAGGCCGGCCCGGCGCCCCGGCGGGCTTCGGCCGGCTCACGCCGCTTTGTGCAGCCGCCGGCCGCAGTGGGCGATCACGTCCAGGATCTCCGTCGCCGACACCGGCCGGCTGAAGTGGTAGCCCTGCAACTCGTTGCAGCCCGCGCGCTCCACCCAGGCCATGTGCTCGGCCGTCTCGACACCCTCGGCGACAGTACGCATGTCGAGCGAACGCGCCATGTCGCAGACCGCCGTGACGATGGCCAGGCATTCCGGCCGCTCCGGCAGCTCGCGCACGAAGGTCTGGTCGATCTTGATCTTGTCGAACGGGAAGCTCCGCAGGTAGCTCAGCGAGGCATAGCCGGTGCCGAAATCGTCGAGGGCGATCCCGACCCCGAGGTCGCGCAGCTTGTGCAGCGCCGCGTGGGTCTCGGTGCGATCCTTGAGCAGCAGCGACTCCGTCACCTCGAGTTCGAGCCGCCCCGGCTCCAGGCCGGACCGGGCCAGCGCCTGCTCCGTGGCCTCCAGCAACTCGGCCGTATTGAACTGGGAGGCCGACAGGTTGACGGCGACGCCGACCCCGGCCGGCCAGCCGGCGGCTTCGGCGCAGGCGCGATCGAGCACCCAGGCGCCGACCTCGGAGATCAGACCCAGCTCCTCGAGGAGCGGGATGAATACGGCCGGCGAAACCGGACCGCGGACCGGGTGCTGCCAGCGCAGCAGCGCCTCGCAGCAGCACACCTCCCGGCTGGCGATATCGATGATCGGCTGGTACTGCAGCTCGAACTCGCCGCCCACCAGCGCGCCCCTCAGTTCGTGCTCGAGCCGGCGGCGGTCGCGGATCTGCTTCTCGATCTCCGACCGGAACAGGACGTGGGTGCCGCGCCCCGCCGCCTTGGCCTCGTAGAGCGCCACGTCGGCGTTATGCAGCAGCACCTCGGGATCCTCCGCGACGAGATCGGCCGACAGGGCGACGCCGATGCTGGCACCGATGCTCAAGGCATGGCCGTCGATCATGTAGCTGGCGCCGATCACCTCGACGAGGCGCATCGCCAGCGGCTCGGCCTCCGTCCACGACGGCGCCTGGCACTGGATCACGGCGAACTCGTCGCCGCCGAGCCGGGCCACGAAATCCGTCGAGCGGACGGCCGCCTGGATGCGCTCGGCCACCGCCACGAGCAGCGCGTCGCCGGCCGGATGGCCGTGCACGTCGTTGACCTCCTTGAAGCGGTCGAGGTCGATCCAGTGGATGGCGAACGGCTCGTCGTGCCGCGCCGTGATCTTCTCGCGGATCTTCTCGCGGAAGGCGTGGCGGTTGCCGATTCCAGTCAGCGTGTCCTCGCAGGCGAGGCGCGCGATCCGCTCCTCGGCCTTCCGCTTCTCGGTGATGTCCTCGTGGACGTCGACCCAGCCGCCGCCCTCGATCGGCCGGTAGGTGATGGCGATCAGCCGCCCGTCGAGCAGGCGGCGCGTCTCCGTGAAGCCGCCGCTGGCGGCGATGCGATCGGCGAAGTCCTCGCACCAGGCGACCAGCTCGGCACGCGACGGGCCGTCGCCGGTCTTGCAGTAGTGGGTCACGATCTCGGCGAAGCACGTTCCGGGGGCGAGGAGCCCGGGCGGCAGATCGTAGATCGCCGCGTAGCGGCCGTTGCTCACCACCAGCCGCCGCTCGGCGTCGAACATCGACAGCCCGTGCGACATGTTGGCGAGCGCGATGTCGAGGCGCTGGTTGAGCGCGACGAGCGCCGCCCGCTGCTGATTGAGCTGTACGGCATTGTCGCGGAACACCGTCACCGCGCGCGCCATGTCGCCGACCTCGTCGAGATCGGAGGACGGCAGAGCGCCGAGGTCGGTCTCGTTGCGGGTGAGGCGGAACATGGCGCGCGTGATGCGGCGCAGGCGCAGCACCGTCCCGCGCATCAGCAGCACGGCTGCAGGCAGCACGATGCCGATCGCCACCAGGGCCGCGATCACCCACATCATCAGCACCCGACCGCCGGACCTGATCTCGGTCACGTCCTGCTCGGCGGCGGCGAGGCGGGCCGCGCGGTAGGCGCCGATGGCGGCATCGACCCGGCGCGCCGTGCTCGAATAGGAGTCGGCCTCGTCCATCGAACGCTGCTGGGCGTAGTTGGCGGCTAGGAACAGCACCTTGCGGCTGCGCTCCCTCAGATCGGGCAACTCGGAGCGTATGAAGTCGAGCTCCTCCGCCTGCTGCACGCCCACGAGCTCCTCGATCCGCTCCAGGATGCTCTCGGACTGCTGCCGGTCGCGGTCGATCTCCTGCCGGTCCATGGACACAGGCGCCGTCTCGACGATGCGCCGGTGGCGCTCGACCAGCAGCGCGAGGTCGGCGGCGATCATCAGGCCCGGCATCGCCTCGGAATGGAACTTCTCGACGACGACGCCGGTGCGATGGGTGAAATGCAGGCTCGAGGTGGCGATCGACAGCGCCGCGAGGCCGGCCAGGGCGCACGCGAGGTACAGTTGCGAGGCAACCGTCCGCGGCAGGAGTGTCGGCCCGGCGTTCATGCGCGAACTAGAACTCCAGCTTGAGCGCGACCTCGCGCGTGGCGTCGATGAGCGCCGTCATCTCCGCAGTGGGCTCGCCCTTGACGACGAGGCTCAGGACCTGCTCGATCGGCTCCGGCAGCGTCACCTCGACGAGGCCGAAGCCGGTGGCCAGAGTGAGCTGTGCGATCGTGAACGAGCCGGGCTCCTGGGAGGCCACTTTGACGACTTGAGTTGCGCTCTCGATCCGGATGGCCTCCGGCGCCTGGATCGGCAGGTTATCGAGCAACTGCGTGCGCACGGCCGCGACGGTGCCGCCGCCGTCCTGTGTGGCGATGACGCGGATCGGCAGGTCGGGTCCGCCCACCTCCTTCCAGTTGCGGATGTCGCCGAGCAGGATCGCCCGCACCTGCCGCCGCGTCAGGTAGCGGACCGGGTTGCGGGGATGGACGGCAAGGGCGGCGCGGAGGCGGGCGATCTCGTAGGCCTTGAGATCGTTCAAGGCCGCGACCTCGAGGGTCTTCAGCAGCGCATCCATCTCGCTCTCGAGACTGGCCGAGATCATGGCGAGATCCGCCCGCTTCTCGATCAGCGCGATCAGGCCCCAGATCGACTTGCTGGGGATGACGTTGAACTTGACGCCGGATCGTGTCTCGATCTCGCCCCGATGCGGCTCGACGAGTCGGTGGTTGAACGTCGTCGACCCCTGAACGCGGAGCACCGTCGGGGCTTCCGCCGCGCGAAGGTCGACGGCACGGGCCGCGCCTGCCGTCGCCAATGCGACGAGCGCCACCAAAGCCAGGAACCGCCGGCCGGGTGCCGGTCGGCCCCGCGTCGCTGGACTGGCGAAAGGCAGGGAAGCCGTGCCGCGCCGCAAATGCCGCAAAGGATGCATGTGATCACTCCGATGCCCGTCGGATCGGGCCGCCGGCCCCGGCGAGGGGACCTCTTCATCGCACATGCTACCTATAGTTGCTGATCGTAAGAATTTCGTTGAGAGCCGCCCCCGAATGCCGACGACCGCGGTCACCGCGTCGGGCCAACTACCAGCATTTGCGGCCAATTCGATGGGAATTGACGCCCGGCTTGTCACCGGGGCTTCATGTGCCCGTGCGACAACAGCTCAATCATGGATTGCATGGAGCTGGACCATGGATTGGCTTCTGTTCAGGTTCGCATGGCCCAACACGGCCATGCTCGCCGTCTTCGCGGTGACACCCTTGGCGCTGGCGGCGCGGATGCTCGTCCCCTAGGCGCGACGACGCCGGCTATTCGGCCGCAGCGCCGAGCGGCACACCCGCCTCGTCGTCCTCCGCGACCACGATCGACCCGTCTGGCTCGATGACCAGCCGGTCGCCGGTGGAGATCCGCTCGAGCCCGCGGCAGCCGACGACCATCGCGATGCCGCGCTCGCGGGCCACGATGGCCATATGGCTGAGCCAGCCACCGACCTCGGTGACGACGCCGCCCGACCGCAGCACGTAGGGCAGCCAGGCCGGCGGCACCATCCTGCTGACGATGATGTCGCCGTCGCGGAAATCGTCGAGCGGCGCGCCGGATTCGGCGGCGATGGGACAGGCGACGCGGGCGCGACCAGCCGCGCGCGCGGCGCCCGACACCCGGGTTCCTGCCAGCGCGCCGCCGCCTTGGGCCGTGGCTGCCGCCCCGCCGGCCGCAGCGGCCTCGATGTCGACGGCCGTCAAGACCGGCGCCAGCGGCGGCCCCGACCCCAGCCGTCCGCGCGCGGCGTGGCGCGCAGCGGCGACGGCTGCCAGCGCCGGCGACGAGCGGGCGTCGATCCGTGAAACCTCCTCGACCGTGAGCTCGAACACCCGCCCGCCGAGCGCGAAGCGGCGATCGATCGCGAGCAGCAGCCGACGCAGATGGGCGAACTCGCGCAGGATGTGGTGCTTGGCGTCCTCCTTCAGCACCGCGAACCGCTGCGCCGCCTCGACCGCCCGCCTGAGCCGGCGCGGCACCTGATCGAGCGGAACCCTCCGTTGCGGCGCGCGGCCGTGCTCGTCGTCCGCGGCCGGCCCGTGCAGCAGCGCGCGCGCCACCTCGTGGAGCCGCTCCGGCATCTCGCCGTATCTCGGTTGGGCGAGCTCGTAGTCGAAGGCGGCCCGATGACCGATCGCCGACTCCAGCGCGGCGTGCCGCGTGGGGCCCACGATCAGGAGCGCGTTCCGCAGCGCCTCCTGCTCGCAGGTGAGCGCGCGCGGCCTCTCGATCGCGTCGGGATCGACCCCGAGTGCCAGGGCGATCCGGCGTGCGTCGTCGTGGAGGAACCGGGCCGCGATATTGACGATCTCGGCCTCCGTGTGCACTTCGGTCACGAACCGCTGCAGGCAGTCGCGATACTCGGCCATGAGATCGCGCGCGGAGAGACGGTCGAGGTCGGTCGCGTCCTGCCGCACCTGCCGCGCCAGGATCTGCGGCACGACGGCGGTGCGCACGCTCCTTTCGATCGCGCTGGCCTCCCGGCGCAGCCGGCGCGCCGACAACGCACCGACCACGAGCGCGCGCTGGTGGACCTCGCGGGCGTCGACGTAGAGCCGCCCGAACACCGTCGTGTGCAGCGACGGCCCCTCCTCGGCGACGGCGTAGCCGAGGCCCAGCCGGCGCGCCGCCTGATCGACGCTGCCGCCCGCCGCCCACAGCGCCTCGATCAGCGACAGCGAGCACGGGCTCGGGCGCGGCAAGAGCTCCGTCATCTCGTTCTGTGCCAGCGCCGGCTCGCCCGGCCGGCGCCCGGCGGCGCGGCGCAGCAGATCCCGCCACGCCTCGCGCCGCTCGGCGCCGTCGTTATCCGCCGCGGCCGTGATGTCGCGCGCCTGCAGGATCGTGAACCCGGCCGGCCCGTAGGCCCACTCGATGTCCTGCGGCCGGCCGAAGCGGGCCTCGATCGCGCCGGCGAGCGAGACCAGCGGCGCGGGATCGAACGGCAGCGCCGCGCCGTCGAGCCGCCGCCCCGTCAGCCGGCCGAAGCGGCACTGCACCGGCGCGGCGCGGCCCGAGACCAGTGCCTCGCCGCTTCCGGCCACGAACTCGACCAGGATGGCGCCGGGCGCCGCCGGATCCTCGGTGAACATCACACCCGCGTACTCCGCCGCGACCATCGGCTGCACCAGGACGTTGCCCTGCCCGGCGACATCGCCGTAGGGGCTCGCGCGCGCCGACGAGAACGAGCCGAGAACGTCGAGCACCGCCTTTTCGAGCCCGGCGCGGTCGACGTCGAGCACCGTCTCGAAAACGCCGGCGAAGCTGTGCGCCGCACCGTCCTCGCCCACGGCCGAGCTGCGGACCGCGAGCTTCGCCGCGCCCATGCGGCGCCAGATCCTGTCGAGGTGCCGGCGCCGGGCGGTCGCATCCGAGCGCTGGAAATCAGTGAGGAACCCCTGCGTGAGCACGATGCCGCGCGGCACCGGGAGGCCCGTCGCGGCGAGGTCGGCCAGGCGCGCGGCCTTGTTGCCCGCCTCGTGCCGCGCCGCGAGATCCTCGAGCGGCACGATGCCGGGATGTCCGAGCCGGGCACGGGTCGCCGCGTGCCAGCGCCGCGCCACTCCCTGCCCGATCCGCCGCGGACCGCCGCCGGCGAGCCAGCTCTGCGCGACCAGGAGAGCGATGCTGGCCAGCACGTAAAAACTGCCGGCGGCCGGCAGCAGGGCGACGGCGACCGACAGCAGCGGGACCGCCAGGCCCCAGATCAGCGCGTGATGGCGCCGCGACGAGGCGAGGGTCGCCGACATGTAGGCGCCGGCGAGGATGCCGAACGCCAGCGGCACGACGTAGTAGGGATCGGGGACCGCCAGGTCTGGGAGCCAAAGCAGCGGCGACGGCCGCGCGGCGGCGGCGATGGAGACCGCCTCGACCGACATCGCCATCAGCGGCAGGAACAGGAGCGCCAGCATGTTGCGGCCCGGTGTCAGCCCGCGCTCGCGGTAGAGGGCGGCGAGCGCGCGTCCCCGCCGGACCGGATCGTCGGCCAGCGTCGACTTGAGGCGTCTCACTTCCGGTCCGATCTCGCGCGCGATCCGCTGGTCGCGCTCGGCCTTGAGCGAGAACGGCAGCACGAGGAGCCGCGAGGCGAGCGCCAGCAGCACGATCGCGCCCACGAGGCCCGTCGTCGCCGCGACGGTTCCGATCCCCCCGGCCAGCGCCGCCACCGCCCGCGCCCACGGACCCTTCGACTGAAGTGCCACGAGGTCGGCCACGTAGGCTGCCTTCGGCGGCGCCTCGAAGTACTCCCACGGCACCGTGTAGCGGCCGCGGAAATCGCGCCCCATGCGCGTGAGCTCGAGGCCGAGGATCTCGCCGAAGAAGCAGCTCCGCCGGTCGTAGCACGGCACGACGACCGGCCGCGCCGGCAGCGCCTCGAGCCGCCGCACGAGCTCTGCCGTCGGCAGCGGCCGGATCGGCAGCGAGATCGCGCCCTTGATGTGCCCCGTCTTGAACTCGCCGGGGTAGCGGACGTCGACGAGCACGGCGCCCGCGGTCTCGATCAGTGCCCGCGTCTCGGTCGTGTCGAGCAGCGTCCGGTCGTTGGGGAAGGGCGGCAGCGCGCGCAGGTCGGCGAGCGAGCGCTTGCCCCCGGCGCCGATCGGCCGGCCCTCGGACAGCCACTTCTCGAGCCCGCCGACGATGAAGCGGCAGGCGATGCCGCGCTCCGCGAGCCGCGCGCAGGTCTCGCCGCTGCGGTTGCCGTTGTGGCAGAACAGCAGCGCCTGCCGGCCGGTGAAGTCGATGTTCGCCGTCTCGAGATCGGGATAGCGGACGTGGCGTGCGCCGGGGAAGCTGCCCATCTCGGCCTCGGCGGTCTCGCGGATGTCGAGCAGCACCGCTCCGGACTCGCGACCGGCGGACACGGCGTCGACGAACGCGGCGGCCTCCTCCGTGCTCATGCCGCGCGGATGCCGCCGCTGCTCGTCGAACGACATCTCGCGCAGCGCCTCGTCGAGGAGCTTGCCGTCCGGCGCCCGCGCCGCCGGCCGCACCAGGGTCGCCTCGAGCCGTGCCCGGCGATCGGCGGCGGCGCTCGCGTACTGGTAGACGTTGCCTGCGACGGCCGCGATCGCGACCAGCCCGAGCACGGCCAGCGACCAGCGCCGCGCCCGCGAGGTCTCGGCCTTCCGTCCCGAGAGGCGTGCGCCGGCTGCGACCGCGCCGCCGCCGAGCAGCGCCGACAGCACCGCGAACAGTTGCGACATGCTCGACAGCGTGCCGACGACGAGTTCCGGCGACGGGATCGCGGCCACCGATCCGGTCGTTGCGATCAGCCAGCCGGAGGCGAGGGCGGCCGTCACCGCCGCTGCCCGCCCGCGATCGGCGAGGCGCCGCACCTGTCGCATCGTCGCGCGCGACGTCGTTCGAAACGTGTCCCTCACGGCTCCCCCCGCATGGCGTTTCTTGCTGCACCCGCCGGCACCGGCGGACGACCACGCGAACGAGCCGATCGACGCGACGCGACCGCAACCACGACCGGCATGAGGCTGGCCAACCCCGACCGCGCCGCGCGGCCGCACCGCCCGGACCGGGGCAACCAGACCGGGGCAACCAGACCGGGGCAACCAGACCGGGGCAACCAGACCGGTGCAACCAGACCGGGGCAACCAGACCGGGGCAGCCAGACCGGGGCCGGCACCGGCCTGCCGCGACTATTGCCGCCACCAGCCCCGCGTCGGCGGCCACGCTTCAATTCCGCCGCGTGACACGCTGAACATCCGCAGTCCCTGACGCTGGCGGCGATCTGCTGGCCCCTCGAATCACCTGTTTGATTGCAATAAGTATATATTTACTACTTTTGATTGTTTTTGCAATCCGCTGTTCGCCGTGAGCGTGTTGTTCGGAACCCGGCCGCGTCTAAGTCGGCGGCAACGCTCGTCCGAAGACCCACTGCACAACCTCGCCTCCCTGCATCGAGACCCAGGAGACGGCACCGCGGCGCGAACGTGACAAGATCACTCACTGCGCCCCAGTGTGCCGGTTCCGACATTTGCTTCCCGTTGCAGCAAGCTCCAGTGCAAATGTCGGAACCAAAAGGAACACTAGCAACGCTATGATTCTAGTGTAGCTTTCGCA
>JAKAML010000022.1 GCA_021812845.1 Pseudomonadota bacterium | reverse complement strand
GTCGGCGGATCGGCCTACGACAAGCACGGCGTCGCCATCACCGACGCCGCGGTCGAAGCCGCGCACAAGGCCGACGCGGTCATCTTCGGCGCGGTCGGCGGACCGAAGTGGGATAGCGTGCCCTACGAGCACCGGCCCGAGGCCGGCCTCTTGCGGCTGAGGAAGGATCTCGATCTCTTCGCCAACCTGCGCCCCGCCATCTGCTACCCGGCGCTGGCCGACGCCTCGACGCTGAAGCGCGAGGTCGTCGAGGGGCTCGACATCCTGATCCTGCGCGAGCTTACGGGCGGCACCTATTTCGGCGAGCCGAAGGAGATCGTCACCCTCGAGAACGGCGAGAAGCGCGGCGTCGACACCACGGTCTACACGACGCGCGAAATCGACCGCATCGCGCGCGTCGGCTTCGATCTCGCCCGAAAGCGGCGCAAGAAGGTGCACATGGCGGCCAAGTGGAACGTGATGCGCACGGGCGTACTGTGGCGCGACGTGGTTACCGCCACGCACAAGGCCTATGCGCCGGACGTCGCGCTCGAGCACATCCTCGCCGACAACTGCGCCATGCAGCTCATCCGCAACCCGAAGCAGTTCGACGTCATCGTCACCGACAACCTGTTCGGCGACGTGCTATCCGACGAGGCGGCGATGATGACCGGCTCGCTCGGGATGCTGCCCTCGGCATCGCTCGGCGCCCCCGACCCGAAGTCCGGCAAGACCAAGTCGCTCTACGAGCCCGTGCACGGTTCGGCCCCAGACATCGCCGGCAAGGGTCTCGCCAACCCGATCGCCACCATCGCCTCCTTCGGCATGGCGCTGCGCTACTCGCTCGACATGGCCAGGGAGGCCGATCTCGTCGACAAGGCGATCGCCAACGCACTCGCCGCCGGCCTCCGCACCGGCGACATCATGCAGCCGGGCATGACCAAGGTCGGCACCGCCGAGATGGGCAAGGCGATCGAGAAGGAGCTTGCGAAGCTGCTCGCCTGACGGGCCCCGCCCTGTCGCGCCGACCCGTCCCACCGCCCGGCGATCCCGCCGCGCACGGCAGCCACAGCCGGCGGTCCAGGCGGGCCGCCGGGCCCCATCCGGCTTCGCCCCGCGCGCGCCGCGTGAGAGAATAGGCGCGACTGATTCGTCCCGGCGACGGGACTCGCGGGGACATGCAACATGACCACCACCAACGAGCTGCGCGCCGGCCTCTTGACCGTAGCCAAGCGGTCGATCGGCATCATGGCCGCCTGCACCAACGAGGAGAGCACCAAGCTCTACCTGGTGCTGCCCATGCTCGGCCTTCTCGGCTACGACTACACCAATCCCTACGAGGTCTATCCCGAGCACGCGGCGACTTTCGGGGCGGGCGACGTGGCGCAGGTCGATCTCGCGGTGCTGCGCGACGGCCAGCCGGTGATCGCCATCGAGTGCAGGGCGACCGGCGCCGACCTCGCCAACGGCCGCGGACAGCTCGCGCGCTACTTCAACGCGCTGCCGTCGGCCAAGCTCGGCATCATGACCAACGGCATCGTCTTCGAGTTCTTCGTCGATTCGGCGAAGCCGAACATCATGGACGACGAGCCGTTCATGACCCTCGACCTCGAGACCGTGGCGCGGGTCGGCGTCGCCGACGAGGTTCTCGACAGCCTCGTCTCCGTGACCAAGGAGCTCTACGACCCCGACCTGATCGCGGAAGCCGCCCACATCCAGCTCGTCAAGAAGCGGCTCCGCACCATCTTCGTCGACGAGGCCAAGGGGCCGTCGGAGGAGTTCTGCCGCTACGCGCTGTCCAAGGCCGGGCTCTCGAACGTGCGCAAGTCGGCCATCGAGCGCTACTACGCGCCGCTCATCAAAACCGCGTTCGAGGAGAGTCTCGTGCTGCCGGTGGTGCAGCGGCTCCGCGCCGAGCCCGCAGGGGACGGGCGCGCGCCGGCCGTCGGCCTGCACCAGATCGGCCAGCGGATCTCGACCACCGAGCGGGAAATCGAGATCTATGCGTTCGTGAAGCGCCGCCTCGCCTATCTGGTCGAGGACGAGGCGCACTTCGCCGCCATCGACAACGTGCAGATGAAGGACTACGTCGGCAAGCTCGCCATCTTCTACGACCGCGAGCGCAAGGGCCGCCTGTTCGACTTCATCGAGGGCGCCGACGGCTACGACAAGTACATCTTCCCCGATCCGATCGGGGACATCGTGACCAACAACATCCTCGAGATCGACGACGCGCTGAAGGCGATCTTCGTCACGCGCGTGCGCGAGCTCGGCGGCCTCTACCAGCCGAGCCGGCTGCAACGCATCGCCTGAGGAGCGCCGGGACCGGGCCATGGCCAGCAACATGTCGACCATCGGCTTCGTGTTCGCCAACGACGACGAGTTCCGCGACACCATGATCCGGCTCGTCACCGAGGCCAGGGAATATCACGCCGCACCTCCCGGCGAATACGCGATCTGGCGGTCGCGCAGCGGCGCCGAGATCTGGTTCCACGTCGAGGGCACCGACGCGGTGGGCGTCAACGAGCGCGCCATCGCCGGCCTGACGCCGTTCTTCGAGAGCGGTGCGGCGACAAAGCTCGTGCTGACCGCGCCCGTGAGGCGGGAAGGATACAACGCCTTCGAGGGTGCGTTCGAGGCCAAGCTCGGCGGCACGGGCGACGACGCCGGCTACCCGCTCGTCTTCGACGCGGTCAACTTCTCCGCCCACGCGGACCGCAGGATGCCGGGGCGCTGCAAGGTCCGCCTCACCGGATTCGCCCGGGAGGTCAAGGCGTATCCGTCGGAGGAAGCCTACTACGCGGCGCAGACGCGAGAGCCGGCGTTCGCGGCCAAGTCGTTCGTGCCGATCGGCATGTTCGCGGCCGCCGACGGCGAGGGCGCCAAAGAGCCGCCGTCGTCCTATGCCGCCTTGACCGGCCGCGTGACGGAGGCGCGGATGCTGGACAACGAGGCGACCCTCCGTCGCTTCCGGTGGCTCTCGGTCGAAACCCTCGGGATGTCGATCGACATCGTCGCCGACCCCGAGATCGTGCAGGGCGAGATCGCGGCCGGCGCGACGGTCGAGGTCATCGCGCTGCTGTTCGGCCGGATCATGGACTGATCGCGGCGCGGCTTCGCACTCACACGCTGGCGCCGTCGGCACAGGTCGCGGGCACGGTGTTGATCCACCCGCGCGCGGTCCAGCTCGGCGCATTCGGATCCCGCCGCGCCTGCTCCTCGGTCCGGGCCACGAAATAGAACTCGAAGCAGTTGCCGCCGACGCGCCTGACCCGGTAGCAGCCGCCGGTCGGATCCTGGTCGTAGATGGTGCAGAACGCACCGGCCTCGACCGACCACCGCCCGCGCGTGTGGCGGTCACGCTCGCGGTACTCGAGCCGCCCGTCGCGGCCATAGCTTTCCGAGAACGTGCGCCCGCTGGCGTAGTGGCCGTCGATCGCGGTGCCGCGGAACCGGCTGTCGATCTCACCCTCCGACATCCAGGCGTCGGGCGGTGGCGGCGGCTCGGCCGTGGCGCTCATCGGCGCGAGGAGCGCGACGAGGGCGAGGGCGCACGCGAGGCGGCATCGGGGCATGGCAAGCTCCAGGCGGACGGCGACCGGGCTCCGGCCCCGGCCCCGGCCCCGGCCATGATGCACCCGATTGTGACCGCCCCGCGCCCCGTCGCGCTTCCAGCCGTCGTTCCGGTTCGCAATCGGTCTCGTCCGTGCACGCCACCGGAGACCGCCGCATGTCGAAAGACCGATTGGTCGCCCATCCCGCCGTCGCGGGGCTGCTGGCGGTCCCGGCGGGGCCGGCGTCGGCGATTAACGGCTATCTCTGGAAAAGCGTCCGCTGCTCGTGTTCGCGCCTTCGGGCGCATCCGCCGACCTGGCGCGCCAGCGGGCGATCGTCGGGGCGCCGAGGCCGGCGTTCCAGGACCGGCGGGTGGTCGTCGTCTACGTCGCCGGCGGCGAGGCCGCGGCGGAGCTCGTCGGCAAGGACGGCGGCGTCAAGCTCATGTCGGCGAGCCCGATCGCCGCGGCGACGCTGTTCGCGACCATCGACGCCATGCCGATGCGCCGGCGGGAGATGGGCCGGGAGTAGCCGTCGCCGCACGGCGGACCCTACGCGAAGGATCTTGAATATCGCCGTCGCGGCGCGTATTGCATCGCGCTCATGACAGGGCGCACCACCTGCCGTTCGGCGCGCGCACTTTCACCTTGAGCATCAAGGACTAGGCCATGGGCTACAGAGTTGCCGTCGTCGGCGCCACCGGGAACGTCGGCCGCGAGATGTTGAACGTCCTCGCCGACCGCAAGTTTCCCGCTTCCGAGGTCCACGCCATTGCCTCGCGTCGCTCGCTCGGCACCGCGGTGTCGTTCGGCGACAGGACGCTCAAGTGCCAGGATCTCGAGCAGTTCGATTTCGCCAAGGCCGACATCTGCCTGATGTCGGCAGGCTCGGCGGTGTCCAAGGACTGGAGCCCCAGGATCGGCGCCAAGGGCTGCGTCGTGATCGACAACTCCTCGTGCTGGCGCTACGACCAGGACGTGCCGCTGGTCGTTCCCGAGGTCAACGCCGACGCCATCCGCGGCTTCACCAAGAAGAACATCATCGCCAATCCGAACTGCTCGACGGCACAGATGGTGGTGGCGCTGAAGCCTCTCCACGACGCCGCGGGGATCAAGCGGGTCGTGGTCTCGACCTACCAGTCCGTGTCCGGCGCCGGCAAGGACGCCATGGACGAATTGTGGAACCAGACCAAGGGCAAATACGTGCCCGGCACCGAGGTCGAGCCGAAGAAGTTCCCGAAGCAGATTGCCTTCAACTGCATTCCTCACATCGACGTCTTCATGGAGGACGGGTACACGAAGGAGGAATGGAAGATGCTGGCCGAGACCAAGAAGATCCTCGATCCGCGGATCAAGCTCTCGGCCACCTGCGTCCGCGTGCCGGTGTTCGTCGGCCACTCCGAGAGCCTGAACATCGAGTTCGAGCGGCCGATCACGCCCGAGGAGGCGCGGGAGATCCTGCGCAACGCACCCGGAATCGCCGTCGTCGACAAGCGCGAGTCCGGCGGCTACGCGACGCCGGTCGAGTGCGCGGGCGAATATGACACCTACGTCTCCCGCATCCGCGAGGACACCACGGTCGAGAACGGCCTCGCCATGTGGATCGTGTCGGACAATCTCCTGAAGGGGGCGGCGCTCAACGCGATCCAGATCGCCGAGGCGATGATCGAGCAGCGGCTGTTGTCGAAGCGCGCGGCCTGACCGACACGGTCGATCCGAAGCTGGAGGCGTCCCGAACGAGAATCCCCGCGGCCGGACCCGGTCGCGGGGATTTTTGTCCCTCGGGTCGCGGCGCGCGCGGTCCCGGCACCTGCGGCACCTGCGAGCGGGCGGCTCGAAGTGCTCAGCCCTTCCGGGGCAGCGAACCGCCTCCGGGCACGGGCGCGGCGGCGGGCTGCGGCTGCAGGTCCGTCAGTGCCTCGACGATCGTGTTCAGGTCGCTGATGAAGCGGTCGCGCTGCTGTCCACTGAGCACAGCCAGCACCTTCTCGTCGACCCGTCGCGCCATGGGTTCCGCGGACTTCAGCGTCCGCCAGCCCTCGTCGGTGAGCTTGACCGCGTAGGCACGGGCGTCTTCCTTGGTGCGGCGGCGCTGCAGGAGGCCCTTCTTCAGCATCCGCCGGACGATGTCGGCCAGGGTCGAACGGTCGATCCCGGTCTTCTCGACAAGGCTGGTCTGGCTCAGGCCCTCGTTCTGGGAGACCGTGACGAGGACCGCGTATTGCCGCGGCGTCAGGTCGCCGCCGCCCATTTCGGCCTGGAAGATGTCGCCGGCACACTGGCCCGCGCGATGAAGCAGGTGGATCGGCGAGCGCTCGAGGCGGGTGGGCTGCGTTTCTTTTGCCATGTTCTTTCTTGGACCCATTCGGCCGTTTCCGGATGCTCACGAACTCCCTTTGGCTCCCCTCGTCCGGGTGCGTTCGGGTTGCCTGTGCCCGCCCGAGGAAGGAGAACTTTCATTTTGGAGAAAATACGAATCCGCGCGGCCAGTCCAGTATAAAAATTAGGAAACCTCAACGAAGATTGAAGATGAACAAAATACTGAAACAGTATTCAAATGTTCTGTGGGGTGATTAAATCAGTCGATCGTGATCCTCGATCGGCGGCATATTATGAAGGGAGCTGATGCCGCTTGATGAGCCCGAGCTGTGCCACGGCGAATGCCAGCGAAAGCGGCAACAGGCCGAACACCTTGAAACTCACCCACGTCGCCTCCGAGAACGATCGCCAGACGAACTCGTTCAGCGCCGCCATGGACAGGAAGAACAGCATCCAGCGGACCGTGAGCTGGTGCCAGCCGGCATCCGTCAGTTGAAGCTGCTCGCCGAACAGCAGCTTGACCAGCGGCTTGCCCATCAGCAGCCCCCCGCCGAGCGCGGCGGCGAAGGCGAGATTCACGAACGTCGGCTTCATCTTGATGAAGCTCGGATCGTTGAGCCAGAACGTCAGCGCGCCGAACACACAGACGACGACGGCGGTGACGACCGGCATCGCCGAGATGCGGCCCAGCAACAGGCGGGAGGCGACGAGCGAGGCCACGGTCGCGACCATCAGCACCGCGGTCGCCGGATAGATGCCGAATGCCCAGTAGGCCAGAAAGAACACGACGAGCGGCCCGAGCTCGATCAGGAGCTTGGTCGCGTGCGGGCCCTCGGCCGGTTGTGGCGCGGCGGTCGGCGTGGCGGAGCGATCGGCCTCGTTGGACATCTCGGATACTCACCCCCTGATCGCCGTCGCCCGTTCGTCCGCGGGTCCGTTCACGTTCCCGAGCGTCCCCGAGCCGGTCAGGTCGGCCGTCCGCCCGGGTGCCCCGGCCCGGCCTGCGACGGGCGGCCGGCGGCCGGCTTGCGCACCGCGGATCGTCCGTCGATGCCGATCGGGGCGAGTCCGCCCTCCGTGCCGCGCATCGGTTGCCCGTCGGCGAGCGCGCTCGACCGCACCTCGGCCCGCACCTCCGATGGCTCTGGAATGCGATGCTTTTGCATGAGCTGGGTCAGGAACCAAGCGTAGAGACCCGACAAGGGCATGATGAAGGCGATCTTGAACAGGATCCAGACATTCACGCCGTTCATCTGGTGTCCGAGCACCTCGTAGACCTGAGTATCCTTGAACGTCTGCCGAACCACTTCGTTCATGACTGCCGTGAAAACGAAAAACCAGGCAAAGCTCCAGGTAAACTTGTTCCAACCTTCGTCCGTGTAGTGGAACGTCTTGTCGAACACGTACTTGAAGAAGTTGCGCTTCAACCAGAGGCCGACGAACAGGAACCCGGCGAACAGGGCGTTGAAGATGGTAACCTTGATCTGCACCCACATCGGGTCGCCGGTTGCGAGCGTCAGCGCACCGAAGACGATGGTGACGGTGGAGGCGATCAGCGGGAAGATCGGCGGCCGGCCAAACACGTAGAGCATGGCGCCGATGGCGACGAAGGTGGTGCCGATCAGCGCCCAGGTGCCGGCGTTGATGCCGAACATGGCGTTGACCACGAACATCGTCACGAGCGGTCCGAATTCGCTCAGGATGTTGACCGTCTGCTCTGCGTTGAACGGAAAGATCCGTCTGAGCCACGTCATAGATGCCGCGATCCCTCTCTGATGCCGCCGCCGTTGCCCGGTCCTCGGTCATCGTGCCCCGTCATTGTCCTAACCCACCGCAATCGCGCGGGCAAACTCGCGCGCGTCGAACGGCTGCAGATCGGAAATTCCCTCGCCGACCCCGACGGCGTGCACCGGAAGGCCGAACTTTGCCGATATTGCGACCAGGATGCCGCCGCGGGCCGTCCCGTCGAGCTTGGTCATCACGAGCCCGGTGACGCCCGCCCGCTCGCGAAAGACGTCGACCTGCTGCAGGGCGTTCTGGCCGGTGGTGGCATCGAGCACGAGCAGCGTGTCGTGCGGTGCGGTCGGATCGAGCTTCTTCAGGACGCGGACCAGCTTCTCGAGCTCGTCCATCAGCGCCTGCTTGTTCTGGAGCCGGCCGGCGGTATCGATCAGCAGCACGTCGGTGCCCTGCGCCTGCGCCGACTTCAGGGCCTCGAACGCGAGACCGGAGGAATCCGCCCCCTCCGCGCCGGTGACGACCGGCGCCCCGGTCCGCTCGCCCCACACTTGCAACTGTGCCACTGCCGCGGCGCGGAACGTATCGCCCGCGGCCAGCATCACCGACTTTCCCTCGGCGCGGAACCGGGCCGCCAGCTTGCCGATGGTCGTCGTCTTGCCGGTGCCGTTGACGCCGACCATCAGCAGGACGTGCGGCCGCCGCGCCGGGTCGATGACGAGGGGCCTCGCCACCGGCTCGAGCACGCGCTTGACCTCCTCGGCCAGCACCTCGCGCACGTCCTCGGCGGAAATGCCTTTGTCGTACCGGCTCTTGCCGAGCGCCGAGGTGATCCTGGTTGCGGTCTCGACGCCGAGATCGGCCTGGATCAGAAGATCCTCGAGATCGTCGAGGGTCTCCGCGCCGAGCTTGCGCTTGGTGAAGATCCCGGTGATCCCCTCACCGAGCTTCGACGAGGTCTTCGACAAACCGGCCTTGAGCCGCGCGAGCCAGCCCTGCCTCGGTGCCGGCTCGATCGCAGCGGGCTCCGGAACCGGCGCCACCGTGTCGGGGACGGCCTCGCGCTCCGTGACCGCCGCGGCGATCGCGCGGTCCTCGTCGGCGGAACCGGGTGGCGCATCGGCCGCGTCCCCCGCGGCGGCCTCCGCGCGCTGCTCCGTCCCGTCGTCCGACTGTGACCCGGTCTTCGCCGCGACGCCGCCGAACATCCGTCCGAACAGGCCCGGTCCCTTCTTTTTCGGCTCGGATCCGCCACTCATGGCCGCGCCTCCGCGCCCGTCGCCGCGACGAGCCGCCGCCCGTCGTGCCCGGCGACGCGGACCGCGACGACCGTTCCGGGCTTGGCGGGGCGGTCGAGCAAGATCTCGGCGAACTGCGGCGTCCTGCCGACCTCGCGCGTTTCGACCACCGCCTCGACGACGCGGCCGACCGCGCCGCCGAGATACCGCGCGACCATGGCGTCGCCGCGCGCGCGCAGGCGTGCGGCGCGCTCCCTGGCGACCTGGCGCGGCACCTGCGGCATTCGTGCTGCCGGCGTGCCTGTGCGCGGCGAGAACGGAAAGACGTGCAGCCAGGTCAGGCCGCAGTCCTCGACCAGCGCCAGGGAGCGCTCGAACATCTCCTCGGTCTCGGTGGGAAAGCCCGCGATCAGATCGGCGCCGAATACGACGTCGGGCCGCAGACGCCGGGCCTCGGCACAGAAGCGGATCGCGTCGGCGCGCAGATGGCGTCGCTTCATGCGCTTCAGGATCATGTCGTCGCCGGCCTGCATGGAGAGATGCAGATGCGGCATCAGTCGCGGTTCCGCGGCCAACGCGCGCATCAGGTCGGCATCGGCCTCGACCTGATCGATGGAGGAAAGCCTCAGGCGCGCGAGCTCGGGGACGTGCCCCAGGATCTGTCGGACCAGCCGACCGAGCGTCGGCTTCCCGGGCAGATCGGCGCCGTAGGAGGTGATGTCGACACCGGTGAGAACGACCTCGGCATAGCCCGTCTCGACCAGACGGCGGACCTGCGCCACGACTTCGCCCGCCGCCACCGACCGCGACGGCCCGCGGCCGAAGGGAATGATGCAGAACGTGCAGCGGTGGTCGCATCCGTTCTGGACCTGCACGAAGGCCCTGGCGCGCGTGCCGAAACCCGCGACGAGCTGTGGCGCGGTCTCGCGCACGGACATGATGTCGTCGACCAGCACCCGCGGCGGGTCCGCCGCCGCGAGCCCCCGGAACGTCGCGGCGTCGAGCTTCTCGGCGTTGCCGAGGACGTGATCGACCTCGGCCATGTCGGCGAAGCGCGCGGTCTCCGTCTGGGCGGCGCAGCCGGTGACGATGATCCGCGCCTCCGGCCGCTCGCGCTTGAGCTTGCGGATCGCCTGCCGGGCCTGGCGCACCGCCTCGCCGGTGACGGCGCAGGTGTTGACGATCACGCAGTCGCCGAGCCCGGCGGTGGTCGCGTGACCGCGCATCACCTCGGACTCGAAGGCGTTCAGCCGGCAGCCGAAATTGACGATGGTCGGCTCGGACATTCGATCGTTCACCCGCAACTTGGAGCATTTCGCGCCGCCGCCCCCGGCCGATCGCGGCCGCACCGTGGCTCGTCCACGGGAGCGGTCGCGGGCAAGCTCCGGGGCGGCATCGGCCCGCAAGCGGCGGTCATAGCCCTTATCCTGCTCCG
>JAKAML010000021.1 GCA_021812845.1 Pseudomonadota bacterium | reverse complement strand
CGACCCCCGTACCCTGGTTGACGGTCTCGTGAACGCCCATCTCAAGTGAGCGGCGGCATGGTAGTTTGCCCACCTTGTGCACGGCCAGAGGAAATCGAAAGCCGGTCCCCGATGCGATTGAAGGAATTCGAGGTACGGCCGACACCCGACGATCCGCGGCTGTCGGCGGCGGTCGAGGGTATCGACCAGGAAGGCCGGACGGTCGTGACCGACGTCGTCACCGAGCGGCCGCTGACGCTGTTCCTCAACGGCCGCGAGATCGTGACCATGATGACGATCGGCGACCACCCGGACCTGCTCGCCGTCGGCTACCTCCTCAACCAGGGGATGCTGAAGGCCGACGACGTCGTCACCGCGATCGACCACGCCGAGGATATCGAGACCATCGTCGTGCGCACCGAGCGCCAGACCGATTACGAGGACAAGCTCAAGAAGAAGGTTCAGACGTCGGGCTGCGCGCAGGGGACGGTGTTCGGCGACCTGATGGACGAGCTCGACGGCATCGCGCTGTCGCAGCAGGCGCGACTCAGGACGTCGTGGCTCTATGCGCTGACCAGGAAGATCAACACCGAGCCGAGCCTCTACCTGAAGGCGGGCGCGATCCACGGCTGCGTGCTGTGCGAGGCGGACAAGCCGCTCGTCTACATGGAGGACGTGGGCCGCCACAACGCCATCGACAAGATCGCCGGCTACATGTTCCGCCACCACGTCACGTCCGACGACAAGATCTTCTACACCACCGGCCGGCTGACCTCCGAGATGGTCATCAAGTGCGTGAAGATGCGGATCCCGATCCTGGTCTCGCGCTCGGGGTTCACGGCCTGGGGCGTGGAGCTGGCGAGGAAGGCCGGCCTGACGCTGGTCGGTCGCGCGCGCGGCAAGCGCTTCGTCTGCCTCGCGGGCGAGGGCCGGCTCGTGTTCGACGCCGACCTGTCGAAGGTCGAGGTCGACAGCCCGCGCGGCACCCAGCGCAAGGGCAGCATGGCGGAGGCCGATTGATGGCGATCGACAAGGCCGCGATCGTCGGCGTGCTGCTGGCCGGCGGCCAGTCGCGGCGCATGTTCGGCGCCGGGCGCGGAGACGACGCCTCGGGCGACAAGGGCCTGCTCGATCTCGGCGGCAGGCCGATGCTCGCGCACGTCATGGAGCGGCTCGCGCCGCAGGTCGGGCGCATGATCGTCAACGCCAACGGCGATCCGGCGCGGTTCGCGGCGTTCGGCCTGCCGGTGGTCGCCGACACCGTCGGCGGCTACGCCGGTCCGCTGGCCGGGGTGCTGGCGGCCATGCGCTGGACGGCGGCGAACGCCCCGGATGCGCGGTTCGTCGTCACCGTCTCGACCGACGCGCCGTTCCTGCCCGACGACCTCGTCGGCCGGCTGCTCGAGGCCGAGGCCGCGGAGGGCGGCGGCATCGCGCTCGCGGCCTCGGGCGGCGAGCTGCATCCGGTGATCGGTCTGTGGCCGGTCGGGCTCGCCGACGACCTCGAGGCGGCGCTCGGCCAGGGCACGCGCAAGGTGCTGGCGTGGACCGACCGCCATGGTACGCTTCCGGTCGACTTCCCCTACCGCAGGATCGGCGCGGCCTGCATCGATCCGTTCTTCAACGCCAACACGCCCGAGGAGCTCGCGCAGGCGCGCCGGCTCGTCGCGGCAGAACAGTGAGCCGAGACCCGACGTGCCCTGTGCCCGCCCACCCCTCATCGGCATCGCCGGCTGGAAGAAATCCGGCAAGACCACGCTGACCGTGCGGCTCGTCGCCGAGTTCGATCGCCGCGGCTACAAGGTGGCCACGATCAAGCACGCCCATCACGAGTTTCAGATCGACGACGGCGAGACCGACAGCGCCCGCCATCGCCGGGCGGGCGCGGCGCAGGTTGCCGTCGTATCGGGCAAGCGGTGGGCGATCGTGACCGAACTCGGCCGATCCCCGGAGCCGAATTTCGAGGAGGTCGTCGCGAGCCTCGACCCGGCGGACCTGGTGATCGTCGAGGGCTACAAGTCCGCGCCGATCCCGAAGATCGAGGCGCGCCGCGCCGCGCAGGTGACCCGGCGGAGGCTGGCGGACGACGACCCGCGCGTGATCGCCATCGCCGCAGACCACAGTGTGACGGACGCACGCGTGCCGGTCTTCGACCTCGACGACGTGACGGCGATCGCGAATTTCATCGCCGAGCGGCTCGGGCTTGCCGCCGCGACGCGTCCGGACGAGACCCGAGCCCGGGATACGTCGCCGTCGCAATGACCTTCACCGCGCCGTCTCGACATCGCGAACCGATCCGCGGCTTCGCCGCCCTGCTTCTCGCCGCCGTCGCGGTCACGTCGTCCTGGCCGTGGACCGGCGTGTCCGATCGCGCCCGGGCGCAGGAGAGCCGGGATCCGCGCGTGCCGCCCGGCCGCGACCCTGGCGGCGTGCCCATCGCCCTCGTCGGACCCGGCGTCGACTACCGGATCCCCGCGCTCGCCGCGCGGCTCGCCCGCGATGGCGAGGGCGAGCCGATCGGCTGGGACTTCGTCGACAATGACGCGCGGCCGTTCGAGGCCGACCGCGGGTGCGTCGCCGACGCCTGCCCCGGCGCGCCCGCCGCCGATGACGAGGCCCCAAGCCCGGCACGGATGCTCGTCGCCGAGGCCGGCGCGAGCCGCCTGATCGTGCTCAAGACCAGGGACGGCGAGCGCGGCGCCCTGGCAGCCGCCATCGCCTTCGCCGCGCGCAGCCCGGCCCGCATCGTGCCCGCGCTCGCCGCCACGGCCGACGGAGCCGGACCGGACTGGATGCTCTTGATCGAGGCGGCGCGGCGATTCTCGAACCTGCTGTTCATCGCTCCAGCCTACGGCCCGCCGATCACGATCGAGGGCTTCGACGACATGTCGATCGGCAACCTCCTGGTGGTCGCGCCCGCGACCGCGGCCGGCGGCCTCGCCACGGCCGAAGGCACCGGCGGGCCGGCCGCGGACGTCGCGGTGCCGGTCGATGCCGGTGTTGGGAGGGGAGCGGCGGACCCGTCGGCGCGCCGGCGGGCCGAGCTCGCGGTCGTGCGTGTGGCGGCCGTCGCCGCGCGCCTGCTGGCGACCGATCCGCTGCTCGACGCCCATGCGGTCAAGGTCCGCCTGCTGTCGCTGGCCGAGCCGGCGCCAGCGGGTGTGCCGGGCCGCGTGCGCGCAGGCCGGATCGCCGCGCCCGAGACGCACTTCCGGTTCGATTAGGGTCCGGGCGCGGTCGACGGCGGATCGGGTCGCAAGGATGAAGAAGGGCCGCAAAGCGCCCGGCGTTCAGACGACGAACTTGGAGCCGGCGAGACGCAGCGGCCAAGGCGCCCGCAGCAAGGGTCCGCCCGGCGCACCGCTCGTAGCCGCCGGCGTGCCATTCGACGCGCACGGCGGCTTGGCCCCGCTGCCGTCGACGAACGCGTTGAGGATGCGCACCAGCGGCTCGGGCATCGGCACGCGCTCGACGGTCTCGACGCCGGCTTCGGCGTAGCCCTGGATCTCGAACGGCGACACGGTCAGTTGCTGGATGCTGACCGGCAGTCCGCCGTCCGCCGCATTCTCGCGCATCACGACGTAGACCGAGGGCACGCCATTGGCCAGATTGACCCGATAGGCGACCGTCTCCTTGCCCTTCAACAGCAGCGGCAGCGTCGCCGCGTGATAGTGGACGTAACCCCGCCCGCGCTCGACCTCGCGCCACGCCGACCGGCCGGTCGTGTCCTGTCCGGCCTCGTCGAGGAACACGCTGACCGGCCGCCAGCGATAGGTCTGCCAGGGGTCGGACGACGGCTCGCGCGCGACGATGACGCCGATCGGCAATGAGAATGCTTGGACCATCAATGCCCGCCCTGCGCGATCATATCCGACCTGCCTGGGGCCGCGGAGCGGCTCCACGGCCCCTCGTTCACGGCTAGACCGCTCGATGGGGCCTCGATCATGACGAAGACGCGTTCGGATCTCATACAAAAGTATATAGACGTTCGGCGGCCCGGCTCAAGGCAAATCGCAGCCGACGGTCGGGATCGGCGCCGCCGCCAAGCGCCTGCTGACAGCGCATTGATTCAATTCATGAAGTTTTCGACCGGCCAGGTCGCCGCCGCCCCCGGCCGCCCGCCGCCGCGATCGACGACGACAATCGCCGGGACCGGCCGGTGGCACGAATCGCCCGAGCCCCCGCGACCGTGCACCGCGTGGCTGAAGCGCATCGCGCGGGGGATTGCTGCTCGCCCGCCGATGCCACGGCCGGGTGCGGCTGCTATAAGCCCGCTCCATGAAACAGCGACTGATCCGCGGCACCGACACCATGACGCGAGGGACCAACGCAATGGGACTCAAGGCACCCGGCATTCTCACTTTCATGTTGTCGGTGATCATCACCGTCGTCGTTCTCGTCGTCACGTTCTTCGGCGCCGATATTCCGCTGCTCAAAGGCAACGAGTTCTGGGCGCTGCTCGTCGCACAGTTCATTCTCGTGCTGGGCTGCATCATGCGCGGGCTCTGACCGGGTCCGGCGCGACGCGGCGGGGCGGAGGGGGCGACGGAGGCGCGGGTGGGAGCAAGGTGCCGTCGGCCCGCGCCGGACCGGCCGTACACTGTCAACATGCGAACCTTCTCCCTGTGCCGTTATGCCGCGCGGCACAGAGCATTCTGGCCGCATGAGCCACGAGGTGGCTTATTCGACCAATGATCGAGAAACGCACTCCCGACCACACCACCATCGGCCGCCGGCTCCGCCTTTCGACCCGCGAGATCGCGGTGTCGGTCGTGCTGACCCTGGCGGCGCTGATCGCCATGGTCGCGGTCAGCTACACCTCCATCGACGACGAGACGGCGATGACGCGGCCGGTGTCGCCGGAGGCGGAGACCGGGCGGCGGCAGTGATCCCGCGTCGACGGCGGGATCAGACGGCGAAGCGGTCGAACGCATAGCTGCGTCCGCAAAACTCGCAAGTCACTGCGATGCGCCCGTCGTCCCCCGCGAGGCTCTGGCGCTCGCCCGCCTCGAGCTGGTCGAGGAACCGGGCGATCCGCTCCCTCGAGCAGCGGCAGTAGGTCGACAGCCGCAGCGCCGGACGAACATGCACACCCTCCTCGTGGAAGAGGCGCAACAGCAGTTGCGGCGGCGTCACGGCCGGGTCGATCAGTTCGTGATCCTCGACCGTCTCGGCGAGGAGCCGCGCGCGACGCCAGCTCTCGTCGGCCCCGCCCCCTTCGGCCTCGCCCTCGTCGAGCCCGCCCTCGATATCGGCGTCGTCCGTACCGGCGCCGGCCGTCGCGCCGAGATGCTGTATCATGAGCCCGCCGACCCGCCAGTGCCACGTCGCGTCCCCGCCCGGCGCATCTGGACGATCGGCGGAGAGCTCGCGCGCGACCGCGAGACGAATGAACGTGGGCAGGCCTTCCGACCGGACGAAGTACGCCGTCGCCGCCTCGGCGACGGTGCGAATGCCGTCCTCGATGGCGACCACGCCCTGGTAGCTGTCGCCGGCGGCGGGGTCCATGGTCAGCGCCAGATGACCGCCGCCGAACAGCCGCTCGGTGTCGACGCCGAGGCTTAGAACCGCTGCGCGATCGAAGCCGGCATAGCCGCGCAGCCGTCCCGGCTGCTCGAAATTGGCCGCGAGGCTGCGCAGCGGTCCGTCGCTGCGGACCTCGAGGATGAGGCGGCCGCCGTCCGCGAGCGGCGTGCCGAGCATGGCGACGAGCGCCAGCGCCTCGCCGAGGGCGCGGGACACGGGCTCGGGATAGTCGTGGCGGCCGAGGATCTCGAGGGCGACGCCGGACAGGCGGACCAGCCGGCCCTCGACGCCCGATCGAACGGTCCGGAACGGCAGCACCTCGTCGTCGCCGGGCCGTGCCGCGAGTGTCGTGCCGGAACCCGTCGCGCGCGCCGAGGCGGCCGGCCGCGCCTCGCCGCCATTCCCGCCGCCGCTCCGCTCGCCGGTCATCGCTTCACTCCGGTGCGCGGCCCGCCGATCCGCCGTTCAGCCGACGCCGCCGAGGCACCACGCGAGGATCGCCTTCTGCGCGTGGAGGCGGTTCTCCGCCTCGTCGAAAACGACCGAGCTCGGCCCGTCGATGACCTCCTCGGACACTTCGTGGCCGCGGTATGCCGGCAGGCAGTGCATGAAGATGGCCCCCTTGGCGGCCTTTGCCATCAGCGCCGCATCGACCGCGTAGGGCTTCAGGATCTGCTTGCGGCGCGCGGCGTCCGACTGGCCCATGGAGACCCAGGTGTCGGTGACGACGCAGTCGGCGCCGCGCACCGCCTTGACCGGATCGTCGGTGATGAGCACGTCGCCCTTCTCCCGCCGCACCCAGTCGACGACGTCCTTCTCGGGCTTCAACTCGGGCGGGCAGGCGATGCGCAGCGTGAATCCGAACCGGACGGCGGCGTGCATCCAGGAGGCGGCGACGTTGTTGCCGTCGCCGACCCACGCCGCGACGCGGCCCTTGAGCGGACCGCGCGCCTCCTCGAACGTCATCATGTCGGCCATCACCTGGCACGGATGGCTCTTGTCGGTCAGGCCGTTGATGACCGGCACCGTGGCATGACGCGCGAGCTCGACCAGCGTGTCGTGCGAATTGGCGCGGATCATGATGGCGTCGATGTAGCGCGACAGCACGCGGGCCGTGTCGGCGATGCTCTCGCCGCGCCCGAGCTGCATGTCGGTGTGATTGAGCGGGATGGCCTGGCCGCCGAGCTGGCGCATGGCGACGTCGAACGACAGCCGCGTGCGGGTCGACGGCTTCTCGAAGATCATGGCCAGCAGCGCGCTCTCGACGCCTTTCGGCTTGTACTTGGCCGGCGTGCGGCGGCCGGCGCGCTTCATCGCGTGCGCGGCATCGAGGATGGCGCGGAGCGTCTTGCCGTCGATCTTGTCGAGATCCAGAAAATGTCTGATGGCCATGGCGCGGGGCCGATGCTCCTCGAACGGAATGGGACGGTTCAGCCGGCGGATTTCGCGGCGCTCGCGAGAACGCGCGACAGGCGCGCCAGAGCATCCGAGATCTCGCCGTCCTCGACGTTGAGCGGCGGCAGGACGCGGACGACGTTGTCGCCGGCGCCGACCAAGAGCAGGTGCTCGGACTGGGATGCGGCGCGCACGACGTCGGCGGCGGCCAACGACGCACGGAGCTTCAGACCCGTGAGCAGCCCGCGCCCGCGCACCTCCTCGACCACGCCGGGATGGCGGTCCTTCAGCCCCTCGAGCCCCTGCCGGAGTTGCGACGACTTGACGAGCACCCGATCGAGAAACCCCGGCTCGAGGATGGCGTCGAGCACGGCGCTCCCGACCGCGGTGGCGAGCGGATTGCCGCCGAACGTCGAGCCGTGGGTGCCTGCGGTCATGCCCTTGGCGGCCTCCGCGGTCGCCAGCACCGCGCCGAGCGGGAAGCCGCCGCCGATGCCCTTGGCGACAGCGACGATGTCGGGCGCGACGCCCGCCCACTCGTGGGCGAGGAGCTTGCCGGTGCGGCCCATCCCGCACTGGACCTCGTCCAGCACGAGCAGCAGGCCATGGCGGTCGCACAGCTCGCGGATGCCGCGCAGGCACGGGTCGGGCAGCGCCCTGACGCCGCCCTCGCCCTGCACCGGCTCGATCAGGATCGCCGCCGTCTCGGAACCGATCACGGCCTCGAGCGCGGCATGGTCGCCGTAGGCGATCTGGTCGAAGCCCGCGACCGGCGGACCGAAGCCCTCGAGGTATTTCTCGTTGCCGCCGGCGGCGAGCGTGGCCAGCGTGCGGCCGTGGAAGGCGCCCTTGAAGGTCACGATGCGCCAGCGCTCCGGCCGGCCGCTGACGAACTGGTAGCGCCGCGCCGCCTTGATCGCGCCCTCGCACGCTTCCGCGCCCGAGTTGCAGAAGAACACCCGGTCGGCGAACGTCGACTCGACCAGCCGCTCGGCGAGCGCCTCCTGGCCGGCCACGCGATAGAGGTTGGACGTGTGCCAGAGCTTGGCGGCCTGCGCCGAGAGCGCGGCGACGAGACGGGGATGGGCGTGACCGAGCGCGTTGACGGCGACGCCGGACGCGAAGTCGAGATAGCGCTCGCCGGTCGTCGAGACGAGCCAGCTCCCCTCGCCGCGCTCGAACACGAGATCCTGGCGCGCGTAGGTCGGCATCACCGCGGCGGAAGGCCCCGGTGCGGTGGGCTGGCTGGAGGTCGCCCCCTTTTTCGTCCCCTCGTTCTTCCTCTGGGGCCGACTTGCCGGCGCGGCTTTGGACATCGGCGTCCACCCAAGACTGCAAAGCAAAAAAGCCGCTCACTGGCGGCTGCGGAAGCCGATTTTGTTAATGGCAGCGCGGACAGGTGTCAATCGGCGGCGCACGCCGGCGCGGCTCGCAGGCGCCCGCCGCCGGGCTTCGGCCGAGGTTGGGCCGAGGTTGGGCCGAGGTTGGGCCGAGGTCGGGCCGGGTGCAGGAGGGCGAGGGGCATCCCGGCATCTCGCAAGCGCCGCGTCCCGGTCGTCCCGGCAACATACAGAGAACGCGAATCGATCTGTGGCCTGCCTGCCACGAGCGCCTGTCAATGGCGCCGTTGGGAGCGCGTTCGGCTTGTAGCGAGAAAACTGCATGTTGTATGTTTCCTGGACCCGGCCACGACATGTCGCGGAGTTGCGCATGTCCTCGTGTCGCTCGTGCGCGTAATCACGAGACGACGTCGTCCAGCGAGGCGGCCCGGCCATCGTCATGGCCAGCCCGGCACCCGGGCCAGGGGCGTTTTCTTCCAGTCGCGTACCGGAGCTTCAGGGTCGTTGCAGCGTTGCAGGCGACCCGCCCTCGTCATGGCCGTAACGGTCCATGGCCAGGTTCCGCTTTCGCGTGCGCCCGCGGTCGCGAGCGTTTGTCCCGCGTTTCCCTAGTCGAGCGTCTGTAGCCCGGTCCGTTCCGGGTGCGTCCGTCCGCGCGCCGTTGCGCAGCGTGGAACGCGCCCGTTCGTGCCGACAGTCGCGCGCCGAGCGATCGGCCGCTGCGCGCATGGTTTTGCGCGATTCCCCATGGAGTGACAAGCATGGCCTGGACCGACGAACGAGTTGAGCTCCTGAAGAAGCTCTGGGGCGAGGGGCTGAGCGCCAGCCAGATCGCCGGGCGGCTCGGCTCCGTCACCCGCAACGCCGTGATCGGCAAGGTGCACCGCCTCGGCCTCAGTGGTCGCGCCACGACCTCGCGCGCCGGCAACCGGCCCCGCACCCGCCTCGCCGCCAGCAAGCGTCCCGCCAAGCCGCGCTTCGCCCAGATCGGCAATCCGGCACTGCGCGCGCTCTATCAGCCCGACGCCGAGCCCTACACGCCGCCGGCGGAAGAGCTTGTCATCCCGCTCGCCGAGCGCAAGACCATCCAGACGCTGGTCGAGTGCAGCTGCCGCTGGCCGATCGGCGATCCGCAGATGGCGGATTTCCATTTCTGCGGCAAGACCAAGGTCGCCGGCCTGCCCTACTGCGAGTTCCACGCCCGTCGCGCCTTCCAGCCGCCGCAGGCGAGACGCCGCGACCGCGGCGTGGCGTTCCCGATGCAGCCGACGCTGGTGGCTCGGCCGTCGGAGCCGGACGCCGCGGCGCCGGTCGAGAAGGAAACCGTCTGACGGCGGCGGCCAGGTCGGGCGACCGACGGCCGCACGCCGCGAGTCACGCGCCGGAGCCCCAGGGCTCCAGGCAGCGGGGGGAGGGGACCGGTAGCCATGGGGGTGGCTTCCGGTCCTCTTTTTTCGAGGACGACGAGCGCCCCCTTGCCGCCGCTCAGCCGCGGCTCAACCGCGGCTCAGACCCTTGGCGTCGAGCTCCTTCAGGTAGACGGACCACTTCTCGTCCTTGTCCTTGCCGAGCTCGTGCAGATACGACCAGGTGTAGAGACCGGTGTCGTGGCCGTCGTCGAAGGTGATCTTGGCGGCATACTTGCCGACCGGCTTCAGCTCGCGGATCTTGACGTTGCGCTTGCCGGGCACGGTCACGCGCTGTTCGGCGGAATGGCCCTGCACCTCCGCCGACGGGCTCATCACGCGCAGCATCTCGGCCGGCAGGTCGTAGGTGAAGCCGTCCTTGAAGCTGACCTTCAGGCTGTCGCGCGCGTCCGAGACCTTCATCAGAGGCGCCTCGATGCCCTTGGCGGTCTCGATCTCGCCCCACGCCTTGGCCGCGATCTCGCGGTAGACTCGCGCCTCCGCCCCGTCCGGACGCACGGCGACGACGGGCGTGCCCGCGTCCGACAGCTCGCGGATGTCCATGTGCAGCGGAATGCCGCCGAGGAAGGTGAGGCCGAGCTTCTCCGCCTCGCGCTCGGCGCCGCCGTGAC
>JAKAML010000020.1 GCA_021812845.1 Pseudomonadota bacterium | reverse complement strand
CCCCGGCAAGGTGCCGCTCGAGCTGATCGAGGTGCAGATCGGCTCCTATCTCGGCGAGGACGACATCGTCCGCTCGGACGACATCTACAATCGCGCGCCCGAGGAGACGAAGTAGGCGCGAGCGCGGATCCGCGCCGGGCCGGCCTGCTCGGAGCTATCTCGGCGGCGGCTGCTGCGGTGCGGGGGGCTCGACCGGCGGCGACGTCACCGGCGGCGGAGCCGGCACCGGGACGACCATCTCCCTGTCGATATGCGGCGCCGGCGCCGGCACGTTCATCGGCGGCGCGATGCCGGAGGGCGGCTTCAGGACGCCATCGGTGCGGTCGAGCTTTTCGGTCAGGGTCTCCTTTGCCGCCGGCGCGGTGGGTGGCGGCCGCGCGTCCTTCTCGACCCGCTCGGGAACGGTTCGCTGCGGATCGCCCGGCGTGACCGGCTCGAAAGCCGGCGGCACGGCAGGCATCCGCTCGGCCTCGGCCGACGCCGGTTGCGACCAGAGCGGCACCGCCGCCGTCACGACTGCTCCCAATAGCGAGATCGTCGCCCTACGCCACATGCCGACCTCCTTCGCTCCCCCGCACCTCGATAACGTGCGGGGAGCCGCGGAGTTGCCTGCGGCTGGGACTGCGACAGGCCGGAAACGAGCCCGACGCGGGGCGCGAGCGGTCGGGCGGCGCGGAGCACCACCCGTCCGCCCGCCGGGCGCCTCACGCGGCCGCCTTGCGGTTGACTTCGAGCTTCTGGTCGACAAGCGCGACCTGGGCGTCGATCAGCGCCGTCGGGATTGCCTTCTGACGCGCGATCCGCTGCACCAGGCGGTCGACCCGCTCGATGAACGGCGCGCCCGCCGCCAGCGCCCGCGCCGCCGACGACGGTGCCGCGAGCCCCTGGGCCGCCGCCGCGTACTTCTCGAACGGAACGAGATCCTCGGCCGCCGCGCCGAGCGTGCGGCAGAGGCCCGTCACCCAGCCGTAGATCTCGCGCGAGGCCGCGAGGTCCGCGTGCACGGCATCGCGGATCGCGCGTGGCGCGCCCGGCTGCACGCAGCGGTAGTTGCCGGTGAGCAGCATCGCCCACTTGGCCATCGGCACGAAGATCGACGAGTGCAGCTTGAGCTTGACCGGCAGCTCGACGTCCTTGCCGTCGTGGCGGAACCGCGCCGCCTCGATGTCGGCCTCGAGCCGCGCCAGCAGCGCCGTCGCCTTCTCGGACGGGAAGCGCGCCACCTTGAAATTGGTCGGCAGGCTGACCTGCAGCACGTTGACCGGCTCGCCCGGCGGGCGGAAGGCCTGCGGATCGGGGCTGCACAGCGTCATGTTGGCGGGGTCGAACCCGGCCCACACCGTCGCGTCGGCGTAGCAGTCGCGGAGCTGTGTCGTGTCGAGCCCGGGGATGCGCGCCAGATAGGGCAAGGGCGGCATGTTCATGATCGACATGGTCGGCACGCCGGCGCGGCCGACCCGGTCGAGCAGCTCGCGGACGCCGGCGAGCCGGTACTGCGGCTCCTGCATGGCGAGGCAGACGAGATCGTATTTCGACGGATCGACCGTGTCCGGCGCCGAGGCCGTCACCGGTCCCCGCAGCGCCTTGGAATGCACCTCGACCGTGGTCCCGAGCGCCTTCGAAGGCATCCTGACGCGGAGGCCGTCGGTGTTGATGAGCTCGGCCTCGGCCGGCAGGCAAACCAGATGCACCGCGTGGCCCGCGAGTGCGAGCTTGGTGGCGAGTAGGGAGCCGTAGGAGGCCCCCAGGATCAGAATGCGCGATTGCGCCATGTCCAGTCTCCCCGTGGTCGGAATAGTCGGCGTCTATCCACCGATAGAATCGACACTATGCGACCAACGTCTAGGCGGCACGGGGGCGGATTGCCGCAATGCGACACGCCTCGTCGGACCCGTCCGAGTGCGTCATTCCGGCACACGCCCTCGGCAGGAATCGACGAACGATTTCCGCACAATCGACATGCATCGGCGACGAGGCCGTCGGTTCGGGCGGCAATTTGCGATTGCTTTACCCGCCGGCACCCATGCTCGGGCCATCCCCGATGGAGCTTTTCAAATGCGTTTGCGTGCCATGCGTAGTGTTGTCGAGTTTCGCCGCGACGAGCGCGGGACAGTTGCCGTCGTATTCTCCGTCAGCCTCGCCGCGCTCCTCGGCGTGACCGGCATCGCCCTCGACTACAGCCGCGCCGCCAGCGCGCAGCGCCGAATGGCGGCGGCGACCGACGCCGCCGCACTCGCTGCCGTCGGCGCGCTCGAGCCGTCGCGGGTCGATACCGCCATGCGCCTGTTCGCCAGCAACTACGCTGGCGCCGCCACGCCCCAGGTGGATATCTCCGGAGACACGGTGACCGTCTCCGCCCGGGACGCCGTGCCGACCACGATCAGCCAGATCCTCGGCATCGATCGGCTTCCGATCGAGGCACGCAGCGTCGCCCGGGCGGCGGCGGCGAAAGTGGCGCCGCAGTGCATCCTGCTGCTCGAGCCCGAAGAGACCGGACTCTACGTCAACAGCGACAGCCGCCTCGACGCCGACTGCGGCGTCCAGGTCAACTCGATGCACGCGACCGAGGCATTCCTCGCCAACAGCAACAGCCACGTCGCGACCGCCCGCCTGCACGTCAGCGGCACCAGCCGCCTCAACGCCGGCAGCACCGCCACGCCGCCGCCGCTCGACGACAAGGCCGGACAGGCCGACCCGCTTCTCGAACTCCCCGAGCCCGCCGCCGGCGGCTGCAACCACACCGACTTCACCATCAACACGGGGGTGACGCTGACAATGACTCCCGGCGTCTACTGCGGCGACACCGTCGTCAACTCCGGAGCCACCGCCAATCTCCAACCCGGCATCTACGTCTTCCGCGACGGCGAGTTCCTCGTCAACTCGCTGTCGCGGGTCACGGGCACCGAGGTGATGCTGCATTTCACCGGCACCAACGCGCGCCTCAACGTCAACAGCGACAGCGCGCTGGACGTCACCGCGCCGCGGTCCGGAACCTACGCCGGCGTCCTGATGTTCCAGAGCCGCGCCACCGCAACCACCGACGCCCCCGCCTTCACGATCAACAGCGACGGCGACACCCGCATCGAGGGCACCGTCTACCTGCCGCGCGGGGTGATGATCGTCAACAGCCGATCGACCGCCAATCAGACGGCGAGCTACACCGCGATCGTCGCCCAGCGGCTGGTGCTGAACTCGATCGGCACGCTGACCGTCCGGTCGGATTTCGACCGCTCGACCCCGCTGCCCCCGCTGCTCCGCCGCTTCCGCGCCATGACGCTGCCGCAGCTCGTGAACTGAGCCCCGGCCCTCACACCATCTTCCTGAGCTCGGCCTTCAGGCTCGGGCCGAGGTCGTCGCGGGCGAGCGTTGGATTCTTCACACTGCCTGCGAAACCTGATCTAATCAGTCGCCACACTGACATTTCCACCTCGCATTCCTTTCCGAGCCAGCCCGCCTCGCGGACCCGCGCCATGGCCGACGTTTTCATCAGCTACTCGCGCGCGAACGAGCGCACCGCCATCGACCTGGAAGCCGCGCTCGAGCGCTTTCGCCTGACGGTCTTTCGCGACCGGCAGATGGGCAACGTGGATTGGAGCCCGACGATCGAGCGCGAGATCGACGCCGCGAGGGCCGTGGTCGTGATCTGGTCGAGCGACGCCATCGGGAGTGCCGAGGTGCTCAAGGAGGCACGCCTCGCCGACAAGAAGCTCGTCTCGATCCATATCGACGAGCCGTCGCGCTCCATTCCCGATGCCTACAGGCAAGGCAACGCCATCGACTTCCGGGGTTGGAGCGGTAGCCAGAGGCACAGCACGAGCCTGGGCTCGCTCCTGCAGTGGATCCTCAGCAAGGGCGTCGCCACCCCGGAGCAGCAGGTCAACGACGATCGGAGAAGGCTCCAGGAGTATGCTCTCGCGCTCGAGAACGTTCTGGCGCACACCGAGCTCGGCAGCGGATTGACCTTGGAAGACGGATATTGCGCGGTCCGCCTGCGCCCGCTCACGGAGCACGACAGGAGACCGCCGAAGTCTGAGGACAGGCTGCCGGCCATCTGCACCATCAGCCATCTCGTCGACGGCCGGACAGGCAATGCCTCCACGATTCTGGGTGGACGCAACCGCGGCAAGAGCATCGCCCTCCGTCACATGGCTCTCGCGTGCGCCGGGGATTTCACGAACGCCATCAGCACGGACCGGGCCTCCGAGCCACGCCGGCTCGAAGTCGCGGGCTGGCCCGACGGCGGCGCCCTGCCGCTCCTCGTCGACGCCGCAGTGCTGACGGGTCGAAGCCTCGACAAAGGCGATCTCATCGAGGCCGCCCTCGCACCCGTGCGCAATCGCCTGAACACGGAGCAGTCGGAAGGCGTCCGCATCGCCATCGACAACCACCTCACGAACCGCCGGCCGACGCTGGTACTGCTCGACAACGTCGACCGGCTCGGGTCGGATGCGGCGATCACCCGTGTCCTCGATGCGCTCGGCGCCGCGCTACCGAGTGGCAAGGGCGAGAGCACGTCGGGCAGCCCGGCGGCGGATACGACCGCAACGACGCAGTGGTCCGGCACGCGGGCGGTCCTGGCCGCCCGCAGCAGGAACGCGACCGGCGACATCGAGAAGCGATTCCCATACGCGAAGTTCACGCGGTTCGAGCTCCTCGATCTCGACACCGGCCAACAGGACAGTCTGCTCGCCAAGATCAAACTCGGAGGCGAAGGAGAGGTCACCAAGAACCTGCAAGAGTCGTCGCGATTCCGGAGCGCCCACTTCATTCTCAACGTGCTCCCCCTCACCCGTCGCGAGGGCCCGTCATGGGCGGTCGATCCGTTCTACCACGATCTGACCGAGGTTCTTTCCGAGACCGAGGAGTTCTCGGCCATCGAAGGCCTGCGCGAGCTTCTGGCCGCGACGGCCTTGCGCACCTTCGCGGCCGGACGCGAGTACTTCTCCCGCTCCGACCTCGTCCGCCTGATGGATCCCGTGTGGCCGGACTGTCGCGCAGCCTGGCCCGAGCTCGGATCGCTGTCGCTCGGCGCCGCGCTCGCGATCTGCGCGCGCTCGCACGTCTTCCGCCCGCAGGAGATCGACCGCGGTCGGCGCTCCCCGATCCAGGGACTGGCGTTCACCGACCCGAGCGAGCATCGCCAACTGGCCGCCGAGGCCCTCGCATTTCCGGTCGGCGAGAGTGGACCGGACGCGGTCGTCGCACCGCAGCGGCAGGAGTTCGCCGATCCGTTCGAGCGGATGGAGGCGCTGCATTCCGAGCTTCGCGGCCATCACGACGCGGCCCAGACCCGGCGCCGCTGGCTGCCGGTGCTGTCGCGGGCCTTGCAGATGCTCGACCCCGAAACCGCCCGTTTCGTCGCTACCCGTGCCGTCGCGCAGCCGACCGATCTCTGTCCGCTTCCTTATCGCCTGCGGGTGCTGCTCGATGCGATCGCGGACGGATTGCCGGTCCCCGTCGAGATCGCCGCCACGATCGTCGAGCAGGCGATCGGCACCCTGGACGAGGCCGCGTTGACCCGCGCCGACCGCAGCCAGCTCTTCGAGCCATTGATCGAGCGGACGCGACAAAGCGCGACCATAGCGGACGGTCGGTCGCTCGCGATCTGCGCCCTGCCCTTCACCGAGCGGATCGGCCTGCCCGCGTCGGAAGTCGGCTACCGTCGGCCGATTATCGAAAGCGGCTTGAACTGGGTCGGCACCCAGACCCAGCGGTATCTCGAGGTGCAGATGACGATGAAAGAGGACCGCAGCCCCGTCGCCGCCGCCGCCGCTGCCGTTTCGGTTCTCGATCTCGCGTTCCAGGAGGTGCTGACGGCGAACGAGGAGGAAGAGACGAGATTGCAGCCGCTCACCGCCGAGTTGATCGGGATGGCCGGCCGCGGCGGGTTCGAGGCCAGCGCCGCGGCGTGGGCACTGCAATGGCTGACGGACGCCCTGGGCTGCGGCGAGCCGGTGGTGAGGCTGCGGCAGGAGAACCTGGAGGAGATGACGTACCTCCTCCAAGCCCGCCGGACCGGCACCCGCATGATCAGCACCCCGCCGATGCACGACAGGGTACTCGATCGGATCGCGCTCTCGCTCGCGAAGATGCAGCTCGCTGTGGAAGATCCCGATACGCTGCTCATGCGTTGGGCGAAGCGCGCCGACGAGATCTGCGCCAACCCGCCGGACGGCACGATCACGACCAAGACCGAAGCCATCGCCGACGATCCCGATTCGGTCGCTCGCCGGCAGCAGTCGATGACCGCCATTCGCCTGCGCTCCGGTGCCGTCGTCAGTCCACGCTGCGCCATCGCCCTGGCCCGCCTCGGCGCCCGCGACGGCGATCTCGCGGAGCCCCTGGCCGCCGCCGCGCTCGATCCGACGCTCAGCGTGGAAACCCGCGAGGAGGCGATCTGCCGTCTTGCGGCGATCGAGGGGTCGGCGGCCGACGACGCGCTGGTCGCCCTCCTGCGCCGGCCGCCCGCCGACGTCTCCGGCGAAGTTCTGCCGACGCTCGCCCTGACCTCGCTCCTGGCGCTGTCGTCGCGCGAGAGAACCGAGACGGCGCGCCGCGCGCTCGATGTCCTGCCGCCGCTGGCGGGCGGCGAGGACGAGCAGGACGCGGGCCGGCTCCGCCGCCTCAGGCAGCGCGACCGCCGGCTCCTGTCACGCATCGCGGCTGAGCCCGCCGACCCGAACGGCACGACGCGCAAGGAGCCGCGCGTCGGCGAGCCTTCGACCTTCCTCGAGCGCTTCGTCTCCCACCGCGGCCACCGCGTCCACAAGCTGAAGGCCAAGGACAGCAACGGTCGATGGGCTTACTACTTCGTGCTGGTCGTGCCGCGCCACGAGCGATCCTTCATGCGCGCCATCGGCGGCGACGGCATGATCGACCTCCTGAACTGGGGCCACGTCCTCGCCTCGAACTACGGCGACGGCCCCTCGGATCATTCGCGCCGATCACTCATGGACCGCTTCCGCCTCAAGGTCTGATCCCGGCGCCGCGACCTTGGTGACCGCACCACCTCCCGGGACGTCAGCCGATCCGGAGGAGAGCCCGCTTTCCGGTCGAAAAGCGTGAGCTCCGACCGCCCCATGGCCTGCCCCCGGCCTTCGCCGGGTCAGGCAAGTCCGGTCATGGCGCGGTCAATGAACCATCGCAAATGTCGATGGCTTCTCACACCATCTTCCTGAGCTCGGCCTTCAGGCTCGGGCCGAGGTCGTCGCGGGCGAGCGCATAGGCCACGTTGGCGAGCAGGAAGCCGATCTTCGATCCGCAGTCGTAGATGTCGCCGTCGAAGCGGACGGCGTGGAACGGCTGGCGCGCCTCGTCCATCAGCCGGATCATCGAATCGGTGAGCTGGATCTCGCCGCCCGTGCCGCGCTCCTGCTGCGACAGGAGGTCGAAGATCTCCGGCTGGAGGATGTAGCGGCCGGTGATATGGAGGTTCGACGGCGCGGTGCCGCGCGGCGGCTTCTCGACCATCTTCGTTATGGGCGACACCTTGTCCTTGGCGTTCTCGACGCCGACGATGCCGTAGAGGTGGGTCTGGTCCTTCGGCACCGGCGAGACCGCGACGAGATTGCCGCCGTGCTTGTCGTAGGCCCTGATCATGTCGGCCATGCACGGCGTGTCGGCGTGATGCAGCATGTCCGGCAGCAACAGCGCGAACGGCTCCTCGCCGACGATGTCGCGCGCGCACCAGACCGCGTGCCCGAGGCCGAGCGGCGCCTGCTGGCGGGTGAAGCTCGTCTGGCCGGCGTCGGGCAGATCGCGCGACAGGAGCTCGAGCTCGCTCTTCTTGCCGCGCTCGGCGAGCGTCCGCTCGAGCTCGAACTGGCTGTCGAAGTGGTCCTCGATGACGCCCTTGTTGCGGCCGGTGATGAAGATGAAGTGCTCGATGCCCGCCGCCCGCGCCTCGTCGACGACGTGCTGGATGACGGGGCGGTCGACGACCGTCAGCATCTCCTTGGGCATCGCCTTGGTCGCCGGCAGGAACCGCGTGCCGAGGCCCGCCACCGGCAGCACCGCCTTGCGGATGCGCTTCTTCCTGGCTGTCATCGTCCAATCCCTCGCATCTTCGTTCCCGTCGTTCCGGCGCGGCGGCTTGGCGTCCCGATGTGGCGGGAGTGCGGCCTGCGGGGGCCTCGGGCGCCCGCAGCCCGACTTGGGGATGATCCGGAGGGCCGCCCCGCGCCGCCGTCGCGTCCCATGCCACTTTCGAGGTGCCCGGCGGGCGATTGCCGGTACCGCCACCGGTTGGTATGCGATTTGTATGCCGCGGCCGGTGACGGCTCGATCGCCGGCCCCGGCGCCGCCCGCTGCTCCGGGACGACCCGTCCGGCGGTCGGCCGCACCCGTTCGGGTCACATCGATGCCGCGTCAACCCTAGCGCCCCGTCCCTGACGGCGCATCAAGACCAGAGAGTGGATACCCAAGATGAGCGTTCTTGTCACCGGCGGCGCCGGCTACATCGGCAGCCACATGGTCCTCGAGCTCCTCGACGCCGGCGCGGAGGTGGTCGTCGTCGACAATCTCTCGACCGGCTTCCGCTGGGCCGTGCCCGAGGCCGCGCGCCTCGTCGTCGGCGACGCCGGCGATCAGGACCTCGTCGGCACCGTGATCCGCCGCCACGGCGTCACGGCGATCATCCACTTCGCCGGCTCGGTCGTGGTCCCGGAGTCGGTCGCCGATCCTCTCGGCTACTACCGCAACAACACGTCGAACTCACGCAACCTGATCGAGGTTGCCGTCGCAACCGGCGTCCCGCATTTCATCTTCTCCTCGACCGCCGCCGTCTACGGCAACCCGGCCGAGAACCCGGTCACCGAGGCCGCGGCCCCGGCGCCGATGTCGCCCTACGGCACGTCCAAGCTGATGACCGAGCTGATGCTGGCCGACGCCGGCCGCGCGCACGCCCTGCGCTATGTGGCGCTGCGCTACTTCAACGTCGCCGGCGCCGATCCCGCCGGCCGCACCGGGCAGTCGACCAAGGGTGCCACCCATCTCATCAAGGTCGCCTGCGAAACCGCGCTCGGCAAGCGGCCGCGCATGGACGTCTTCGGCACCGACTACCCGACGCCGGACGGCACCTGCATCCGCGACTACATCCACGTCAAGGATCTCGCCCGCGCCCACATCTCGGCGCTCTCCTACCTGCGCCGCGGCGGCACCTCCGACATCTTCAATTGCGGCTATACCAAGGGCTACTCGGTGCACGAGGTGATCGCCGCGGTGAAGCGGGTCTCGGGCGTCGATTTCGAAGTCAACCTCGCACCCCGCCGGCCCGGCGACCCGGCGGCCATCGTCGCGGCTTCGGAAAAGATCCGCGCGACGCTCGGCTGGACGCCCGAGCACGACGACCTCGACCGCATCGTCGCCCAGGCCCTCGCCTGGGAGGACCACCTCGCGCGGACGAAGCTCGCGGCCGCCTGATACCCGCGAGCCGGCAACGACGGTCCGCGCGGCGCGCCGATGCCCCGCGGCCCGCTGTCCCGGGGCATGGCCTTATCCTCCGGCCGGTCGTAAAAAGGCCCCACATCGCCGCCACCACGGCGGTCGTGGATCGCGCGCCGTCACGGCGCGGCACGGGAGGATCGTGGCGTGGTCGGTCTCGGCTCGGACCCCAGTCGGTGCGGCGAGAATTGCCCCATGAAGGGGGCGAGCCCGCTGGCGCGTCTCGCCTGGGTGCTGGCGGTGCTCGGCGCGGTGGCGCTCCTCGTCGCGACCGCGCCCCGCGCCGAGCCGTCGTTCCGCGCCTTCCTCGCGGGCCTGTGGCCCGAGGCGCTGGCGGCCGGCGTCAGCCGCGCGACGTTCGACCAGGCCTTCGCCGGGCTCGGAAAGCCCGACGTTTCGCTCCCCGACCTCGTGCTGACCGGCCGGCCGGAGGGCAAGGCCGACAGCCGCGGCCAGGCCGAGTTCACCCGTCCGCCCGACAAGTATCTCGACAAATCGTATCTCGAGAAGCTCGCCGCCGAGGGCCGCGTGCTGCTCGCCCGCCACAAGGCCGCCCTCGACCGCATCGAGGCCGAGATCGGCGTCGACCGCTTCTCCGTGCTCGCCATCTGGGGCCGCGAGACCGCCTTCGGCCGCCACGCGCTCGGCCACGATGCGATCCGTGTGCTCGCCACCCAGGCCTATCTCGGCCGCCGCAAGGAGATGTTCCGCGCCGAGCTGATCGCCGCGCTGAGGATGCTCGAGGCCGGCGTGCCGCGCTCGGACATGCGCTCGTCGTGGGCCGGCGCCATGGGCCTCACGCAGTTCATGCCGACCGAGTATTTCCAGCACGCCCACGATCTCGACCGCGACGGCACGACCGACATCTTCCGCTCCGTCCCCGACGCGCTCGCCTCCGCCGCCCGGCAGCTCCAGGGCAAGGGCTGGGTGCGCGG
>JAKAML010000019.1 GCA_021812845.1 Pseudomonadota bacterium | reverse complement strand
CGGACGCGGCGGACGGCGGCTTCGCGGGCTTCGGCGCGGGCGCCGGCGGCGTCGGGACGGCCACGGCGGCGACGGTCTCGTCGGCCAGCGGCACGTCCTCGTCGGTGTCGGCGACCACGGCCGACTTGAGCCCGCGGCCCTCCTTGATGCGCTGCGCATTCAAGAGGTGGCCGGCGGCCCAGTTCAGCGCCTCGCAATCGAGAAAGTGGTTGTCGCGCGAGCGGGGCACCCATTGCACCTTGCCGGACGGCCGCTTGACGCGGGCCTCCGACACGATCTGGGCGCAGAACGCATCGTCGATGTCGTCCGGCAGCAGCCAGGCGCCGAGCGCGTCGGACGGGTAACGGATGTGCTCGTGCACGCTACTCTTGGCCCAGTCGGTGTCGACCAGCAGCAGCTCGAGCGAATATTTGCGGGCGGCGCCTTTCGGCGTGACCTCGATCTTCGACTTCCTGACCGGCGTCGACTGCGTCGCGCGGCCCTTGGTCGGCGAGCAGACGCGGGCGTGGCGGCGGCAGAACTCGTAGACCCGGTTGACCGGCACCTGGAACGGTTTGCCGGGCCGGAATCCCGAGTCGACCAGGCAACGCCTGATCATCAGGCCGTGGATCGGCGTCTCGATCAGGTCTGCCAAGTCCTCCCAGACCTCCTCCTCGTGCGTCTCGCCGTGCAGCTCACCGCGCGCGATCAGCCACGACGTGGCGCGCGCGCCCCAGGCGCGGATGGCGTAGACGAGGCGGTTCTTCTGCACGTCGACGCCGCAGGTGAGGTAGACCGTGCCGGCCGGCAGATCGCCGAGCCGGTAGGGCATCTTGCGGCGCGCCACCTCGGTCCACTCCGGCGCGTCGCCGCCGCCGGGCGCCCACAGCTCGCCGAAGCCGGTGTTGATCACCGTCTGCAGTTTGGCCGGGTCGCCGGAATTCTTGGCCTCGAGGTAGTCGCGCGCGCGTTCGCCGAAGGTGACGAACGGGCTGCACAGCCCCGACACCCAGAACGAGATGGTCGACGATTTCGGCGGCTCGCCGTGGATGGTGCCGTCGGCGTCGACCGTCTGGCCGGGCGCGACGTAGACGCCGCGCGCGTTGAGGTCGGGCTTGTGGCTCTCCTCGATCACGCCGCCGCAGCGCGGGCATGTGCAGTGGGCGTGCTCCAGCGCCTGTGACGGCGTGGCGTCCTTCGGCCACGCGAGCTGCTTGAAGCGCGGGATGAAGTAGTCGTTGCACGCCGGGCATGGCCAGGCGAAGTGGTACATGGTCCCGGATTGGAACAGCTTCCACACCGGGCTCTCGATGTCCTCGGGCGGCATGCGCTTCCAGAACTCGAGCCCCGAATTTGCATCGGTCTCGATGTCGATGTTGCCCTTTTTCGGCGTCGACGTGACGCCGTACTTGCGATCCCGGAACGTGAAACCGCGCGCGCGGGTGAGCTCGAGCGGATCGCCCTCGCCGGACACGTCGGCCATCATGCGGTCGTACTCGTCGACCATCACGAGGCCGGCCGTGGTGCCGGACAGCTGGGTGGCGGAGCCGGCCCAGGCGAACTTCAGGGCGACGCCGCCGATCACCTTGCGGAAGCGCTTGTTCTTCTTGCCGCGCGACAGCTTGCGCGCCAGCGCCGGAGCCTGATTGATCAGGTCCATCACCCGCGGCTCGATTTCGTCGACGATGAAGTCCTGCGACGGCCCGACGTAGAGCGTCGGCGTCGGGCGCTCGTCGAAGCGGTGGCCGATGACGTCGAGGATGGCTTCCGACTTGCCCATCTGCGAGCCACACACGAGGCACGTTGTGCTGTAGAGCACGCTGTGGAACGAGCGCTCCCAGTCGATCACATAGGGCGTCAGCGACGGATCGCGCGGACCGGGGCGGTCCATGCTCGGCGGATAGACACGGTTCTCGCGCGCCCACTGGTCAGGCGTCGTCCTCGTCGCCGGACGACAAAGCATCTCGGCCCGCTCGAAGATCTCTGCCAGCTTTGGCAAATCGGTCGGCGAGACCGCGGAGAACGGCGTCAGTGGCATCCTCGATCCGCCGGCGCAGAGCGACATCGTCCGTGACGCGGGCTGGGACGCCGGCCAGGTCCGCCTTCAGCGGCCCGACGATGGCATCGAGGGCGGCCACGGCAGACGGCATCTGCACGAGGCGCCGCTCCTTTTCGTCGTTGGCGAGTTTCAGTTTGCGGGCCCGCTCGGCCTTGACACGCTCGCCGGGGTTCGATTCCTCGGGCACGGCACGGGCCACTTCGCTTTCGACCTTGAATTTGGTATAGGCTTGAACCGACGCCGCAAGGTCGTAGCGGCTTCGGCCGTTCTTCTTGAGAACCCCTTGTTTCTCAAGCTGTTGCACCCAGCGTTCGCTGACGCCGAGCACCCCCGCCAGCAATTTGACGGATATTTCTTCATGAACGCCATTCAGAGCCATGTTTCCGAATCCGAAGTGGCGATTTTACGGGCTCAAAAATGGGCAAATGCCGGGCCGCAGCGCGCCCGCACCGGGGGTGTGCCCGGTACGGTCCCTAACTTTGAACGGCGTTCGCGAAGCCCAGCCGATGGCTAGGACACCACGCCGTCGGTGAGCACGCGAACCTCATGCTCAACTCGCCCTGGCAGGTTGGCTGCCACGGTGGTCTGGAAGGCTGTTGCCGTGGCCTCGCGCACCATCTCGCGCGGGACGGCCGGACCCCACAGCTTCTCGATCGGAAGCCGCTTCTTGCCGATGCGCTTGAACACGTTGCCGCCGATGGAGGCGACGATAAACGTGTGCTTGAACATGCGCCGGATGCCCCACGGGGCCGCCGACACGCCACGAGCGCCTTGGCGAGAAGCAAAGTCTTTCAGCGGGATATGCTTGCCACGACCGATGATCGAGTAGGTGAGGCTGGCGTCGTTCGCCTTCCGCTTCGAGAGGCCGCGCCGTTGAAGGTCGGCCTGCGTCAGGCCCATCTCCTTCGCCAGAACGCGCCTCACCACCGTGAACGTCTTGTCGCCCGTGTGGTTGACGGCACGACGTAACGCGGCCCGCTTGCGCGGTCCTTCGAGCTTGTCGACCGCGGCGGTCAGCCGGGCAATGCCGTTGCCCTGCCACTTGAACGCAATGGTCGCCATGCTCAGCCCGCCACTACGAACTGCCGCCACTTGGCGCCGCAGCGCGGGCAGCACAGGTCGTTGTAGTGCAGCCCGCCACGGTTGCCGAAGCCAACCAGCGCGTCGCCGATCTTCGCTTCCTCGCGGCAGTTGTGCGACCAGCAGATCACCTGCGGCGTCAAGACGCGAGCGGCGATCGGCACGACATCGATCATCGGCGCGACGTGTGGCGCGGCGGCGGTCATGCGGCTGTCCTGCGATATGTTCCAGGGCTTGGGTCGGCGGGCCTTGTCTCGTGTGCCCGGTCGGGTGATGCGCTGGCCTGTGGCCGTGAGCGCCAAAGTGCGGAAAGGCGGCCTTACCGCGCCCCAGAAACGCGAAAGCCGGAGGGGTTTCCCCATCCGGCCATAGCTCTCGCGAGCATGCCAACGATTCGCACAGATTCGCGGTTATCCGTCAAGGCCCATTCTTGCGGCCGTTACCTAGGCAGCACCCAAGCGCCGGGGACAACCGTTCCGCTCGGGCCGTACTGGCTGCGCAGAGCGGCGCAGGCGTTGGCTGCATCTCCCGAGAGCTTCTGGCTCCAGTCGCCGATGGCGCGGCTCATGCCAAAGCGGAAGTCGGCATCGTGCATGTTAGCCAAGTCGCGCAGCGCCCGTCCGATTTCGCCGCCGCACTTCTGCGTCGCCAGCGACACCGCAGTGGCATGATAGCCCACGATCTCCGTGCCGCGCAGATCACTGCTCTGCGCAACCGCCGAGATCGCCCCGACCGCCACACCACAACCAACGACCAAAGCCCGCATCTCTTCCCCCACCTCGTCGGTCGATTTCCGGGGCGAATTGCCGATTTTTCCCCAGCAAGGGTCCAAAACGGGTCACGCCGCAGCCTTGCCCTCGCGCCGCACCCTGACCGCCAGCGCCGTCATCGATTCCACCACGGGCTTAAGTTCGGGCCGGGCCATCAGAAGTCGGATCAGCAGCGCCACGCTACCGGGCACCCGCGACTCGCCGAGCGCCCACTTCTGGCCCGTTCGCGGCGACGCGCCAACCAGCGTTGCAAACGCCTGCTGGCTGTAGCCGAGAGCCGCGATTGCGTCGCGATACTCCGGCGCTCCCATGGCGGCCGATACGCCTGTTTTTCCCTTCTGAGCCATGTTTTCGAGCATTCCATACGCCTTTTAGGCCGTCTAATCACGAAAAGTGATTGGACGGGGCAGAAGCCGAAGGGCGGCGGGCCCTAGCTCACCTTGACGACTACGCCTATTAGGCGTATATTAGGCATCAGATGAGACGGCCTGAGGCCCTCGAACGGAAGTGACCCGACGGAAGAGCCGAAGAGGCGAGGGTGGTGAACCACCCCACGGGAAGCCGGAAAGAGAGGACCCCCGAAAGGCCCGAGCGAAGCGGAAGGCGAAGCTATGCCTGAACGCTCACTCCGCGATCGTCCAGACGACACAATCAATCCGCCCAGCGCGTCTTCCTGCACCCGGCCGCCACAAGCGCCGCCCAGTGAAGCCCGCAGGGTCCACCAGCCTGAATTGGCGGAGACGTTCACCGCCGACCATCGAGGGCCGCCGACGGGCGGATCACCCCTCCACTAAACTCATCAACTTGCTCTCGAACCCGAACCCACCGCCTGAACCGAACCTGCCACCGACCTAAAGCTGCCGAGCGAGCTTCGATCGCCGGGCACTAACCCAGCCGGCGCCGCCAAGCGCCACTCCCGACTGAAACGAAGAAGGCCCACCGTTGGCCCCGCTGTTAGAGCAGCGGGCGGCGAGCCTCCAGGAACCACCCTTGGAAGGAAAGTCCCATGTCTAACACCACTACCACCGCTTCCCGCTGGCTCGCAAGAGCGGCGGGCTTCGCCGCCACCGGCGGCGCTCTCGCCATCCTGTGCTCGGACGCTCTGCGCACCGGGCATTGGGAGCTTGAGCACGCCCTCATGCCGATCGTTGTCGCCATCACCATCGCCTCCGGCCACCTGATCGGCTCGGCGCTGCGCGAATGGCGCCTGATCTCTGCGGCGGGCTTCGCCGTGTTGTTCGCGCTTGGCACCTTCGCCACCGTCTACAATTCCGTAGGCCGGCAGGCTGCCACGGCCGACACGGCGGCGCTGACGGTTGAGGATCACAACGCCCAGCGCGACGAGACCGAGACCGACCTCGCCACCGCCAAGCAGCGCCTTGCTGACGCGGATCGGATGGTCGCGATCGAGACCGGCAAGGGCGGCTGTGGCCGCAACTGCAAGGACTGGCAGCAGCGCGCCGCCGAGGTGCGCAGCCACGTCGCCCTGCTCGAGACCAAGCTCGGCAAGATCGGTCCCCGCCAGGTCGCAGCCCCCAAGGCTGACCGGGCGGCCCGCGTTGCCGCGCTGATCGGCTTCGAACGCGAGCGCACGAAGGAGGTCTTTCACCTGATCGAGCCCTTTCTCTACGCGCTTTTGTTCGAGCTGGCCGCCATCGTGGCCTTCGGCTTCGGGTTCGCCCACCGGCCAAGCCGCATGCCGGTTGCCATGGCCAACGACAACGTTCGCCCGCCTTCGGTTGCCCGCACCGCAACCAGCGCGCCGACGCCACCGCCGACCAACGGCGGGCACTCCGCCCCGATTCCGGTCATGCCGGAGGCATGCGTTCCGCATGACCACCCCGTGATCGTGGCCCTGCGCCGGACGAAGCGCCCGCTCTCCAACGACGAGTTGGCGACCGAGATGGGCGTGACGAAGGGTGAGGCCTCGAAGCGCTGGCGCGAGGTTTCCGGCCAGCTCACCGTCACTCGCGAGGGGCGTGAGCTTCGGATCGCCCTGGCCGCCTGAGCTTGTCTCTTCGGCGCTTCGGTTGCCCACCCACAACCGCGCCGATCCTACCCAGCCCCGTGGCCACCACTGGTCACGGGGCTTTTTGTTGCCTCGTGCTTGTATCTACACCGCCCCAATCATTGCCGAGCCACTTTCTTGTCGGCGCTTCGGGTGCCGACGCCATCGCGGAGCGATGCTCCGCATCGCTGCGCCCGCGCGGGCAGCCGCGTCGGGGCTTGCCCCGGAGCGGCCAAGCAACCAGTTGCCTCGGGTTGCCGGCCGCGCCCAGCGCCAGCTCGGTTTCCGGCGCTTCGGATGCCCACCCGCGTCCGCGCCGATGGTTTCCGGCTACGGTTTCCGGGGCTCAAAAACCGTTGCATGGCCCGCGTTTGTGGCCCTTCCGGTCCCCCGCGCGGCACCCGCCGGCAACCGTCGCTCATCCCTGGAAACCGTCGTCACCGGGGTCGGCAACCGGCAGCGGCAACTCGAAACGAACCGTTGCCGGTATTGCCAGCGCCTCGAGATGAGGCGCCATCCGGCGCGTCACGATGATCTTGGTCGCGTCCTCGGGATCGGCCTCGACGGCGATGTCATCCGGGTCGGCCGCCAGGTCCCGAGCCCTGGCGGCGACCAGGGCGGCGATATCCAGCGGCGTCTCCGGCACGAAGCTCGCGTGCAGCTCGCCATTGGCGATGGTCTCGGGGGTGTTGTTCGTCGCGTCGCACACGATCTTCATGGGCTTACTCTTCCTCCCAAGGCGGGGGTAAAACGCCGGCTCGCTGGCGCCGCCTTCCGGCGGCTAGGTCTGGATCGAAATAGCGGCACACGGCCTTGATCGTCACGGAGACGATCCGCTCGCCGGTATGGCGATGCCGACCACCAAACTCTACGCCTACGGGCGTGCGATTTTCGACGATCAGCTCTGCGATCGACGACCCATCTGCTTCGAAGACCATGCCGTCGTGCGTCTCGATCGTCATTTTCTTGATGTGCATCGCTTCCTCCTGCGCAGGACGTTCAAAGGTCCTGCCGGTTGCCGGCCGCAGGATGTTTCACAGCCGAGTGTCCTGCCAATCGCGATCGACCTTCGGCTCTCCGAGTCCGCGGTCAACCTCGTAGCGGATGTACGGATGCCCGTACCCGTCGGCCTGCTCACGCCGCCACACCCAGCGCAACCACACAACGCCGCCCGAGACACGCGGATCAAAGCCGGTGAGGCGGGGTGTCCAAGCGAAGAACCGATGCCACGGCCCGCGCTCGAACGGCCTCCGGCCTGTGTGAGGGTTGACGCGGTCGCTCATGCCTCCCTCCTGTAACGCGGTTGCACGCCATCGAGCAACCGCAGCGCCTGTTCGAGGTCGGCGGTGCGGCGCACGCCGGGGTGATGCTGCCAGGTGCCGTAGTCGGGATGCTCGCCGACCACGATCACCGGAATGCCGGCGGCGATGGCGATGCCAGCCTCGACGAGCGCGCCGCGCAGGTGGTCGCCGGCCTCGGCGTAGACCAGCACCGCGTCGGCGTCGCGCACGTCCTGCTCGTCCTGCAGCCAGAACTCGGCGGCGTGCTCGGCCGTGTCGGGCGTGCCCATGGCGGTGTGCTTCAGCCAGCGGGCATGGCATTGCACGTGGCGGCTCGTGGCGCACAGCGCCCGCCACTTGTCGGCATGGTGCAGCTTGCTGGCGGTGTAGAGCCGGATCATCGTTTCGCGGCCTCCTCCGCCGTCCACCAGCCGCCTGCTTTCACTGACGTGTAGAACTGGGCGACCGTGAACTCGTGCCCGCACCAGCAACACCGCACATCGCTCGGCTTGTCGAGACACGTCGGGAGCAACGTCAGCTTGCGGCAGCCTGGGCACGGCCCGTGCCACTCCCGACCGCGCCACATCCGCGGCCCTTTGTTGTCCGTCACCGCCGCCCTTCCTTCTGCAGCCGCACCTTGAGCGCCACGCGCTCGGCCACCATGCGCTCGTGGTCGTCGCGGTTGAAGACCTCGAAGTCGGTCGCGGCGGCCTCGCAGCGCAGCAACACGTCGAGCAACAGCGGCGTCCACCAGCCGTCGAGGTCGCCCAAGTCGATGCCGTTGCGGAAGCGCAGCCGCAGCGGATCCGCGTCGAGGTCGCTCGCGCGCCCGACCAGCGCCTCGTCGAGCGCCGCCTTCAGCCGGCGGGCATGCGCGTCCGAGCGGCAGCCGAGCACGGCCAGGCGGATGGCGCGCATCGCCTCCGACGGCTGCTGCTGGTCGAAGGTGCGGCCCGACTGCCGCCAGTCGGCGTGCGCCTCGACCCAGATCGGCAGCATGCCGCGGTTATCGCCGAAGTGGCGCGGCACCGGCCGCTCGATCGACACCACCGTCACCCAATAGTGGTCCAGCTCGCCCTCGGCCTCGATCTCGATCTCGCTGCGTCGCGGCCGGCGCGGCGTGTCGTCGACGTACTCTGCTTGACGGCTCGGCTGCGGCTCCGCCGCGCCCCTCGCCGGCTGACGCGCGCCAGCCCCGATTGGAGTTCTCGGCGGCAGCCTGACCGCCGTCGCGCCGGAGGCGCGCTGCCCAGATGTCATGCCGAGACGTGCCGCGAACGCCTGCGCCTCTGCCTCCCGTTGCAGTTTCACCAATTCCGGATCCATGTCACCCCTCCATGCGCGCCGCGTCGTGCGCCGCCGTCTTTGCCTGTTTCTTGTTTGCCTTCAGCGCATCGAGTCGGACGCGCTCCGCCTGCCGCTTGGCCCGCACCGCCTCGACTTCCGCCGTCGCCGTCCCGTTCGCCGCTGCCGTCACCTCGGCCAGTGCCGCCCGGTAGAGGTCGCGGGCGGCCTCGGCTGGCCGGCCGATCTCGTCGCCGATCCGGCGCCAGGTGAGCGGCGGCGTGCTCGCGCGCAGGCGCAGCACCTCGGCGCCGCGGTTCAGCGGGTTGCCGACCTCACCCACGTTCTGTTTCACCTTGGCGACGCCGGCACGGCCGAGATGCACCGTGCCAACCGTCTTCCAGGTCACGCGCGGGAGAATGCGCAGCCAGCCCAGCGCCACCAGCATGTCGTCCTGGTCGCGGCCGGTGGGCTGGGGCCGCGCGAAGATCGGGTCCTGCGCGGCGGCTTCGCCCGGCGGCAGCGGCAGCGACTTCGCCATATTGGCCAGCACCTGGGCAGCCGTCTTGAGCCGTGGCCACTCGACGCGCACCCACCACTCGGCTGCGAAGGCGCGCATCAGACGGCCCTCGGCCTCGCGCATGGTGATGGCGCCCGGCGCCGAGTAAGTGACGGCGTGCGGATCGAGCCACCATTGTGCGTCAGGCGGCGGCTCGTCCTGCGGCGCGCCGGCGCGGGCCTCTGCGCGCATATCCTCCATTGCACGCGCCAGCTCGGCGGCGCTCATGCCGTCGATGCCGACGCGCGCCACCTGGTCGATCGCCGTCCTGCCGGAGGCAGGCTCCGCCGACCTGCGCGGCCGATCGGTGCTCGACCACATGCGGGTCATGCTGGAAGCATGCCCCAGACATGGCTCCGATGGCGTCTGGATGTAGGCCGGCGCGGGCAGCGGGAGCTGCCACTTCTCCGGGTGCGACGGCCGCCAATAGTCGGGCGCATCCCCGTGCAGCGTGTGCCAGCCGGCCCACGGCCGGCGCGGGTCCGGCGGGTCCATGTCGGCGGGCAGCAGCACGGCACGGCCCTTGTCATGCGTGAGCCAGCATTCTCGCTGGTGCCCGGCGACTCGCGTTCCGCGCGCTGGCCGCCGCGCACGTGGATCGACGACGCGCGCCGCCTCGAAGGCCGCCCGGCCGTCCCAGATGACCAGCACCACGACGCCCACGGGCGGCGGCGAGGCCGCGACGCTGAACCAGACATGACGAGGATCGGCCACGGGCTACTCCGGCTTCGTGTGAGGGGGTTTGTCGGTGGGCGTCTGCGTCTTGCCGGGTCGTGTCGAAGACGCGCCTGCGGCATGATGCCGAACGAGCAGGAAGCCCAGCAGCCAGACGTGCAGGCCGATGGCGATGGCGAGCCAGCCCGAGTAGCCGAAGCCGGCGACGTAGCAACCGGCGATGACGGCCACGAGCAGCACCACGCCGCACCACTCGCACGCCTCGACCGGCCCGCGGCCGGGCCCTGGCGGGATCGGATAGCTCATGCCGCCACCTTGCCTTGCTCGCGCTGCTTCCATTCTGCCAGCACGTCGATCGTGACGAACTCGCGCCAGCCGATCGGCGTGCACACGACCCAGGTGCCGCTTTCCCACTGCACGAACGTGCGCGAGCACGGCGCGACGATGCCCCGAATCAACCGCCCGGTGACGACGCGGCCGGAGACGGCGAGCGCCATCTCGACCGGCTCCTCGTGGGTAAGCTCGGCCATCGGCCGGAAGTGGTAGGGGGTGCGCTCGCTGCGCGGTTGGGATTGGGCAACCGAAGCGCCATCAAGAGACCTCATGTCAATGCACCTCCGCCGACGCCGGGCCATGCGTGAAGGCGCGCGGCAGAGGCGTCATGCCGACGGCATGCGACCCAGG
>JAKAML010000018.1 GCA_021812845.1 Pseudomonadota bacterium | reverse complement strand
TCGTCAGCGTCGGCGTGATGGCGGCGGGGCTGCTGTTCCTGGCGCTCGAGCTCGCGGCGGCCGCGGCCTATGGCCTCGCGGGCCGCCATCTCGCGGCGGCCGCCGGCTCGCCGCGCGGGCGATTGTGGCTCGATCGGGCCGGGGCAATCTCGGTGGTCGTGGCCGGGCTCGCCCTCGCTCTGTCCACGCTGGCCGGCTGATGCCGGTCCCCGAGCCCGGGTTCAGCGGCCGCTGAAGGCGCTCCGCACCGTGACCAGCGCATCGCCGAGGATGCTCGCAAACTCCCGCCGCTCCTCGTCGTTCAGGAAGCGGGCGAAAGGGAATTCCTGGCCGTGGGAGGCGAGCCGCAGGTCGGTCCGCCCGTCCGGCCACTCCTCGAGCGCCACCCGCACCCAGTAGGGATTGAAATCGAACCGCTCGCGGCGGCCGGTCGGGTGGACGCGGGTGACCGTCAGCCGCTCGGGCGTCAGGTCGATCAGCTCGTGCAGCCGGCCGGACCTGTAGTTGAGCTTGAAGGCGAGGTAGAGAAGCGCGACGTCGAAGCCGAAGAACCCCATCACCGGCCATGCGCCCTGGGTGAGGAAGACGAGCCCGGTGGCGAAGCAGACGAACCCGAAGACGCTCATGAGCGTCACGAAGCCGCGCGGGCCGAGCGAGCGATGGGCCGTGAGGACGACGTGAAGGTCGCGGTCGGAGGCCGGATCGTCGGCTGGGGTGTGGTGATCGGACGTGCGTTCGGTCATGGGGGAAGGCTAACCGCGGTGGTCGGGCTTTCAAAGGGGGGTGTGATGAAAAGGACGACGGGCGGGGCCAGGAAGGCCGCGGCGGCCACGACGGGACGCCCTCGCCACAAGGCTGCGGCACCACCTGTGGAGGAAATTTTCGCCCGCTTCGCCGCGATCGAGCCGGAGCCCAAGGGGGAGCTCGAGCACGTCAACGCCTATACCCTGCTCGTGGCCGTGGTGCTCTCCGCGCAGGCCACCGACGTGGGCGTCAACAAGGCGACGCGGGCCCTGTTCCGGCTCGCCGACACGCCGGGCAAGATGCTCGCGCTGGGCGAGGAACGGGTGCGGGATCTCGTCAAGACCATCGGTCTCTTCCGCAACAAGGCGAAGAACGTGATCCTGCTGTCGCAGAAGCTCGTGGCGGAGCACGGCGGCGAGGTGCCGGACGACCGGGCGGCGCTCGAGGCGCTGCCAGGCGTCGGCCGCAAGACCGCGAACGTCGTTCTCAACATGGCGTTCGGGCATCCGACGATGGCGGTCGACACGCACGTCTTCCGCGTCTCACACCGGCTCGGGCTGTCGTCCGGCAAGACGCCGGAAGCGGTCGAGCGCGATCTCGTGCGGCTGGTGCCGGCCCGCTACGGCCTCCACGCCCACCACTGGCTGATCCTGCACGGGCGCTATACCTGCAAGGCGCGCAATCCGGCGTGCGAGAGGTGCCCGGTCCAGGAGCTGTGCCGGTTCGAGGGCAAGACGGTCTAATGGCATCTCGGCCAGACGCGAGCGGCCGCGGGTCCAAGTGCTGTGGCGCAGTCACTTGGTTCCCACGCGCGGCTGGCATGACAGCCAAACGACTGCGCCTGAAACTGCACCAGAAACACAAGCTTGCTCGTGTTCCTTTGGCGCAGACTTTTGCTCTCGACCCCGCAACGAACGGAATGCAGATATTTGCGCCGGAACACTCGGGGCGCGCCGCCGGTCGAACGTCGGAAGCTCGGGAGCGTCGGGCCCGGTCAGGCGGCGGGCGCGTCGGCCTTGGCCTTGGCGAGGTCGCGCTTGAGCTTCAGACACTGGGCCGACAGCTCCTCGTCGCGGGCCTTCATCAGGAAGGCGTCGAGGCCGCCGCGGTGCTCGACCGACTTCAGCGCATGGGCCGAGACCTTGACGCGGAGCTTGCGGCCGAGGCTCTCGCTCATGAGCGTCACGTCGCAGAGGTTCGGGCGGAACACCCGGCGCTTCTTGTTCTCGGCGTGGCTCCGGGTGTTTCCGGCCATCGGCAACTTGCCGGTCAGCTCACAGCGCCTGGTCATGGGTCTCAGCTCCTTCGCGGCGTCCGGTCGGCGGCCTAGCTTGCGGGGACCTACCGTCCGCGCGGAAAATCGCGGTTCGATCCGGGTGTGGATCTCCGGGTGTGGATCATAGAAACGACGAGCCCGCCAGCAGCCGCCAGCGGGACCATTTCGCTGCTCTATACGTGAGACGCCGCCGGGACGTCAAGGCGGCATTCGACGCGGCGTCGGCGATGGGTGCCGCCCCCGCCTCGACGCCCCGTCTGCCCGTCATTCGCCCGACGTTTCCGGGGGCGTGGCGGCCGGCGCGGTGCCGTCCGGTGGGGGGCGGAAGGCTTTCTTAACCGACGCGCAGCAAGGGTCCTGCGTCCGGTGCACGTCGCCCAGCGACACACATTCGACCAAAACCGACCGTAACCGCATAGGCTTGCGTCTGGTACCGCCTCGGGGAAGCGTTCCATGCAGATCAGCCGTTCCAAGACCATCCGCCGCGCGCCACGGATCGCGGGGGCGGGCGCCACCGCACGACGGCGGAGAACGGGTCTCTTGCTGGCGGCGCTGGCCGCGCTCGTCGGGCCGTGGAGCGGGCTCGGAGATCAGGCCACAGCCGACCCGTCACGCAGCGACTCCGCTCGCGGCGAAGCCGGCTGGCCGACCGAGGTCAACGCCGTCTACCGGATCACTTTCGGCGGGCTCGACATCGGCCGCTTCCGCTTCCAGTCGAAGGTCGACGCCGCGAACTATTCGCTGTCCGGCTTCGCCGACATCCGCGCCCCGCTCGGCGCCTTCGAGTGGAAGGGCACGACCAACAGCGCCGGTACCGCGCTCGGCGGCGGCCCGAAGCCGACCGCCTACACGTTCAATTTCAACTCGAGCGCCATCATCGGCCGCGACAAGTCCGGCCTCGTCAAGATGGGCTTCAAGGACGGCGCGGTGTCGAGTCTGTCGGTGGCGCCGCTCAAGCCGCCGCCGCCCGACGCGGTGCCGGTCCGGGACGAGCACAAGCGCAACGTGCTCGACCCGCTGAGTGCGGTCATGGCGCTGTCGCTCGGCAGCACGCAGCGGCCGTGCGACCGCAAGCTGCAGGTGTTCGACGGCAAGCAGCGGTTCGATCTCGCTTTGTCGTTCCGGCGCCAGCAGCGCATCGCCGAGGCGCGGCCGTCGGGCCAGCCGGGAGTCGGCTTCGTCTGTCGCGTCCGCTACACGCCGATCGCCGGCTACCGCCAGAACGAGGAGACGAAGAACTTCGCCGAGAACGGCAACATCGAGATCTCGCTGAGGCCGGTGCCGAGCGCCAATCTCGTCGTTCCCTACCAGGTGACGATCCCGGTCGGCGCGGGAACGGCGATGCTGACCGCCGAGCGCGTGGACATCACCACCAAGGGCCGCGGGCAGATCGCGCTGACCCACTGACGCCCTCCGGCGCGGAGCGCAGCGTCCCGGCCGAGGCCGTCGCGGCCGGTGCCCTGCCCGTGGCGGCAGGCCGGCATCGCACGCAGCGTGGCCGGGGAGACGCACCGTCCGACATCGCACGCAGTCGTTGGCCCGAGCGCCGCGCAACTACCGCTTGATCTCGCCCGCCCCCAATGCAATGCCAAGGGCGACCGCGACCGGTCGGCATCGTGCGTGCTTCGTGCGCGGCCGGCACGCGCGACGGGCGGGGCGGAGCTTTCGGAGACAGGACACGGGATGGGTAGCGATCTCGAGACGCGCATCCGCCATGTGACGGCGGTTCTCGGTCCCACCAACACCGGCAAGACGCACCTCGCCATCGAGCGGATGCTCGGCCACGAGAGCGGCATGATCGGCCTGCCGCTCAGGCTGCTCGCGCGCGAGGTCTACGACAAGATCGCGGCCCGCGTCGGCGCCGACAAGGTTGCGCTCGTCACCGGCGAGGAGAAGATCCGCCCGGAGCGGGCGCGCTACTACGTCTGCACCGTCGAGGCGATGCCGCGCGACATCGACGTCGAGTTCCTGGCCATCGACGAGATCCAGCTCTGCGGCGACCCAGAGCGCGGGCACACCTTCACCGACCGGCTGCTGCACGCGCGCGGCCGCTCGGAGACGCTGCTGCTCGGCGCACAGACCATGCGCGAGGCGATCAGCGACCTGATCCCGGGCGCCAACTTCATCTCGCGCCCGCGGCTCTCCAAGCTCGCCTACGCGGGCGAGAAGAAGATCACTCGGCTGCCGTCGCGCTCGGCGGTCGTCGCGTTCTCGGCGAACGAGGTCTACGCGATCGCCGAGCTGATCCGCCGCCAGCGCGGCGGCACCGCCGTCGTGCTCGGCGCACTGTCGCCGAGGACGCGCAACGCCCAGGTCGCACTCTACCAGTCGGGCGACGTCGACTTCCTCGTCGCCACCGACGCCATCGGCATGGGGCTCAACCTCGACGTCGACCACGTCGCGTTCTCCGCGACGCGCAAGTTCGACGGCCACGGTCACCGCAACCTGACGCCGGGCGAGCTCGGCCAGATCGCAGGTCGCGCCGGCCGCCACATGAACGACGGCACCTTCGGCGTGACGGGGGGCGCGGAGCCGTTCTCCTCGGACGTGGTCGAGCGGCTCGAGACACACAACTTCGACAGCGTCCGCGTGCTGCAGTGGCGCAACCGCGACCTCGATTTCGCCACCCTCGACCGGCTGCGCGACAGCCTGCGCGAGACCCCGCGCGAGGCGCGGCTCGCGCGCGCAAGGATGGCCGACGACGTCGCGGCGCTGGAGACGGTGGCGGCGGACGGCGAGATCGCGGCGCTGGCCGGCTCGCCGGTCGCGGTCAGGCTGCTGTGGGACGTCTGCCAGGTGCCGGACTACCGCAAGATCTCGTCGCAGAACCACGCCGAGCTCGTGGCCACGCTCTACAAGTTCCTGCGCGGACCCGACGAGCGCATCCCCGAGGACTGGTTCCAGAAGCAGGTCGCGTTCGCCGACCGCACCGACGGCGACATCGACACGCTCGCCAACCGCATCGCCCACATCCGCACCTGGACATTCGTGTCGAACCGCGCCGACTGGCTCGAGGATCCGGTCCACTGGCAGGGCCGCACGCGCGAGATCGAGGATCAGCTCTCCGACGCACTCCACGAACGGCTCACGCAGCGCTTCGTCGACAAGAGGACCAGTGCCTTGATGAAGGGAATGCGGGACAAGGACGAGCTCAACGCCGAGATCCGCGACGACGGCGCGATCGAGGTCGAGAACCACTTCGTCGGCCGCCTCAAGGGCTTCGTGTTCTTCCCCGACAACCAGGCCGAGGGCATCCACGGCAAGGCCGCGCGGTCGGCGGCGGCGCAGGTGCTGTCGCGCGAATTGTCGATGCGGGCACGGCGGGTGGCGGCGGCCAAGGCGGACGCCTTCAAACTCGCTCGCAACGGTCGCGTGCTGTGGCGGGACGAGGAGATCGGCCGGCTCGAGGCCAGCGACGATCCGCTGAAGCCGCGGGTGGTGCTCACCGTCGACGAGCACATCTCCGGACCCGACCGCGAGAAGGTGCAGGCGCGGCTCGACCAGTGGATCGCCGAGATCGCGGGCGACAAGCTGAAGCCGCTGGTCGAGCTGCAGAAGGCCGAGGACGTCACGGGCCTCGCGCGCGGCATCGCGTTCCGTCTGACCGAAAGCTCGGGCGTGCTGAAGCGCGAGGTGATCGCCGAGGAGGTGAAGTCGCTCGACCAGACGGCGCGGTCGCAGCTCAGGAAATACGGCGTGCGCTTCGGCGCCTTCAACATCTTCGTGCCGCTGCTCCTGAAGCCCGCGGCGGCGGAGCTCCTGCTCACCTATTGGGTGCTGCGCGGGGCGGAGCAGGCCGGGCTCGACCCCGACAAACTGCCGGATCCGCCACGGGCGGGGTTGACCTCCGTCGCCGCGGACCCGGCGGTGCCGGAGCCGTTCTACCGCGCCTACGGGTTCCACGTCTGCGGACCGCGGGCGGTGCGCTTCGACATCCTCGAGCGGCTCGCCGACCTCATCCGGCCACTGCTCGCCTTCCGCGCGACGGCCGACAACCAGGCCCAGCCGCCCAAGGGCTCGACCGGCGACGGCGGCTTCACCGTCACGCCCGAGATGATGTCGATCCTCGGCTGCTCGCCGGACGAGCTGAGCCATGTCCTGAGGGCGCTGGGCTTCCGTCTCGACCGCCGCCCGGCCCCCGTCGCGCCGCCGGTCGCGGCACCCGCCGTGAGCCCTGCTGCGACCGAGGACGCCCAGCCGGCGCCGAATCCTGCGGCGGACGCATCCGACGCCACGGGCGAGATCGCAGCGCCCCCGGCCGCCGGCGAGGGGGTGGGTGCTGCCGAGCCCGCGCCGCCCGCAGTGGCCGAGGTCGCCGCCGCCGAGCCGCCCGCGTCGTCCGAGGTTCCATCCGACGGCAAGCCGCCCGAGCCCAAGTTCATCGACGTCTGGCGTCCGCGCCGGCATCGCCACGAGGATGGCGAAGGCCGCCATCGCGGGCGGGGACGGAACCGGGGCGGCCAGCGGCGTGGAGACGGGCAGCGGGCGCCCACCGCCGCCGCCACCGGAACGAAGCCAGGGATCGAGGCCGCATCGCCGGGGGGTGATGGGAGCGGGGACGGGACCGTCGGCGAGGCCGCGGCGCAGGCGGCACGCCAGGACGGCCGCCACGACCGTCATCGGCACCAGGGACGGCGGTCCGATCGCGACCGGCGCGGCGAGCGCAGCCCGGGCGAGCGGCCGCAGGGCGAGCGAGCCGATGGTCCACGGTCCACGGATGCGCGTCCCGGCGCGCGGCCGCCCGGCGAGCCGACGCAGGGTGGCCGGCCCCAGGGCGAGCGGCCCTATGGCGACAGGCCGCGCCAGGACCGCCCCCGGGGCGACCGACCGGGCGGGGACCGTCGGCGCGACGAGCGCCGGGCGCCCGAGGTCGTATCGTCCGCGCCGCCGCGCAAGGGGGGCGCCGATCCGGACAGCCCGTTCGCCAAGCTGATGGCGCTGCGCGAGGCGCTCGAGAAGCAGTCCAAAGGTCAGGGCTCGCAATGAAACGCGGGGGAGGCGCCGGACACGATCGCAGGGCCGAGGGCGGCCAAGGGCAACCGGCGGTCGCGGCGCAACGGCTCGACAAGTGGCTGTGGTTCGCCCGTCTGGCCAAGACGCGGACGCAGGCCGCGGCCCTGGTGACCGGAGGGCGCATCCGCGTCAACCGCGAGCGGGTCGACAAGCCGGGGGCCACGGTCAAGGCCGGAGACGTGGTCACCGCGACCCTCAACCGGCAGGTGCGCGTGGTCCGCATCGCGGGGTTCATCGACCGCCGTGGTCCGGCCGGGGAGGCCGCCGATCTCTACGAGGAATTGACACCGGCCGCCGAAGGGACCAAATCTCTCGCCCGAGTGAGCCCCGGCTCCGCCGCCGCGCGCGCGGAGGCGCCGAGACATGCCGAGCGTCGGCCGGGAGCGGGACGTCCCACAAAGCGCGAGCGTCGGGATCTCGACCGTCTGAAGGATCCTTCCCTCTAGTGTTCCGGCGCAAACATTTGCATCCTGTTCGTTGCGAGGTCGAGAGCAAATGCTTGCGCCAAAGGAACACGAGCAAGCTTGTGTTTCTAGTGCTGTTTCAGGCGCAGTCATTTGGTTGGAATGCCTGCCGCGCGAGGGAATCAAATGACTGCGCCACAGCACTAGCGAGCGTCCGGAGGGGGAGCGGACGGCGCGACGCATCGCGGCCGGTACGTGTCGCGGCCGGCCGGGAACGAGGCCGGACGGAGCACGGCCGGTCCGGGCCGAGATGGGGCGTTCCCCGACGCCGGGCGGAGCGTCGCCGGCGACCGGAGGACGGGAGACTGCGCGACGGCGAGGGCCGGCGCGATCGGAAACACACGAGCTTGGACAGGCTGGAATGACCTACATCGTCAACGACAAGTGCATCAAGTGCAAGTACACCGATTGCGTCGAGGTCTGTCCGGTGGATTGCTTCTACGAGGGCGAGAACATGCTCGTCATCCACCCCGACGAGTGCATCGACTGCGGCGTGTGCGAGCCCGAGTGCCCGGTCGAGGCGATCAAGGCCGATACCGAGCCCGGTCTCGACAAGTGGCTGCAACTCAATCGCGAGTACGCCGAGAAGTGGCCCAACATCACGGCCAAGAAGGAGCAGCCCGAGGACGCCGACAAGTACAAGGACGAAGCGGGGAAGTTCGAGAAGTATTTCTCCCCGAAGCCCGGCGGCGGCGACTGAGCCCCGCTGCCGGGGCTCGCCCAGGGGCGTGCGCCCAGGGGCGTGCTGGGGGTGTCCTGGGGTGTCCTGTGGGGGGTTGTCCTGGGGGCGTCCTTTAGCGCCCAGCGGCGTCGAGAGTGCGGGGCCCTCGAAGCAGCGGACACCGACGTCGAAAGGCGCCCGATCGGGAGCGGGAAGAGATCCCCGATCGGTGCAACTTAAGGCTGTTCCTTAAGCGGGTGGGCACTCTTTTGCTGCACCGCCCTTCATTTTGCATGAAAATTGTGTTACAAGGTTCGTGTCGTGGCGTAGCTGTAGACATTGCCGGAACAACGGCGAACATAACGCGGTCACCTTTGCCTCTTATGCTCGAACATCGGTGCAGCTCTGCGGTATGCGGGGCTCCTAAGCAGGTTCGAAAGGTGAACAGTCAAGCCATTACATGTGCCGGTCCGCGACCCCATATCCAGGGTTGCACCTGACCGGTTGTCCGAACGTTCCGGTTTGGTGGTAGCGATACCTCCAAGACGGGTTTTTGTGCGGTCGCTGATGCGCAGCGGCTGTCGTGCCGGGTCGCCCGCCCGGGACGCGCGTAACGAAGAAAGTGAGACATCGACATGGCCCAGAAGAAGAAGGTGGAAGCCAAGGCGAAGGCCACCAAGCCCGTGGCTTCCGCCGTCAAGAAGGCCTCACCCAAGGTGCCGTCCGCCAAGGTCGCCAAGCCGGTGCGCAAGCCCGAGAGCTCTGCTGCCCGCGTCGCCCAGGTCGCCCAGGTCGCCCAGGTCGCCAAGTCCCAGAAGCCGTCGGTCGCCGCCAAGGCCGCCGGCCATGCGTCGTCTCGCGCCGCCGTCGCCGCCAAGATCACGAAGCCCGTCGTCGCTCCCGTCGTCGCCAAAACGGTCGCAGCGAAGCCGGCCGCGGCGAAGGCGGCGTCGAAGCCGTTCGCCAAGCAGCCCGCCGCGGCCGCCGCCGCCACCAAGCCGGCCGCGATCGCGCCCCGGCCCGCCGCCGCGTCGCCGTCCAAGTCCACCCCGCTGCCGCAGGCGTCGCTCGCCATGCGCGCCGCGGCCACCGGTATCGCAAGCCCGGTCCGGACCGTGCCCGCCAACGTCGCCAAGCCGGGCGGGCAGAAGCTGACCGCGCTCGTGCCGCCGGCCGGGGTGCCGACGCCGAAGGCGCTGGCCGAGAAGGCGGCGCAGCAGCGCCAGATGATCAACGCCCAGAAGAAGCCGGTCAGCCAGCGCCACGGCTTCAAGACCAACGAGTTCGTGGTCTATCCCGCGCACGGGGTCGGCCGCATCGTCGGCATCGAGGAGCAGGAGATCGCGGGCATGTCGCTCGAGCTCTTCGTCATCACCTTCGACAAGGAGAAGCTGACGCTGCGCGTGCCGACCGGCAAGCTGGCGACGGTCGGGATGCGCAAGCTCGCCGACGAGGCCCTGGTCAAGAAGGCGATGGAGATTCTCAAGGGCCGCGCGCGCGTCAAGCGGACCATGTGGAGCCGCCGCGCCCAGGAGTACGTGGCGAAGATCAACTCGGGCGACCTGATCTCGATCGCCGAGGTGGTGCGCGACCTGTTCCGGTCGGAGGCCCAGCCCGAGCAGTCGTACTCGGAGCGCCAGCTCTACGAGGACGCGCTCGATCGCATGGCGCGCGAGATCGCCGCAGTCGACAAGCTGGACGAGCGCGGCGCGGTGCAGCGCATCACCGACGTGCTGTCGAAGAGCGCCAAGGGCCGCCGGATGGCGGAGGGCGGCAGCGACGAGGCCGAGTTCAAGGCGGCCTGACGTCCAGGGCGGCCCCGTTTGCGGAGCCGATCCCGTCGCAGCAGGCGACCCGTCGCGGAGCCGTGCCGCCGTGGCGCGCCCCGCGGCCTCGACCGTGGTTCGGTTCGTCGTGAAACATCGCGCCCGGGGCTCGCACAACGCGCGCCTCGGGCGTTTTTCGTCCTCGGGCAGCCGGCCGTCGGGCTTCGGGCTCGCTCGTCACGGCACCCGTATAGGCCGGTCGGCCGCTGCCCCGCGCGGGTCCGCCACGTCGCCTCGCGACGCAGGTGCGGCGCGGGCTGAGCCGTCGCTGCGCTCCTCGATGTCGGCGGGATGGGTCAGCTCGATGTAGGGACCATTCCGGCGCTCGATCCAGCCGCGGACCAGAACCTCACGGCCCTCGAGCGCCCTCAGACGGCTCGCCAGCGCCGCGTGATCCCAGGGCCGCGGCGCGGCCGTGGGCGCGCGGCGCGATGCGGCGGCC
>JAKAML010000017.1 GCA_021812845.1 Pseudomonadota bacterium | reverse complement strand
CGCCAGCGGATCGCCCTCGACGAGGCCGCCCGCGGTCACGATCTGCGGGAAGCCGTTGGGGCCGGGGATGAAGTTGCCGTAGGGATCGGTCGCCAGCAGCGGGATGGCGTGGATGTCGAAGTCGTCGAGCTCGATGCCGAGCAGGTTCAAGGCCTGCGCCTTGACGTCGGCCCAGGTGGCAAGGCCGCCGTCGACGCCGTTGAGCAGGCGGCCGGTCGCCTTCGGCACGTCATGTCCGAGCGCCGCGTCGAAGCGCATCTCGTACTCGCGGTGGAACACCTGGGCGGACGGCGTCGAGGTGTAGGTCTGGTTCTGGTCGACGAACGGTGTCGTCAGGTTGATCGGCTCGCCGGTCACCGGATCGAGGGTGGCGCGGGTCAGCACCATGAAATTGGTGTTCGAACCCTCGACGTACTGCGGGTCGTCGGGCTGCAGGGGAACGTAGACCGAGCCCCAGCCGCCCTTGGACACGAGGTCGAGGCCGTGGTCGAAGAACTGGCCGAACAGCGTCATGAAGCCGTTGAACGGCGCCGACAGGCCCTCGTCCGGCGCGACGTTGCCGATGAACAGCGTCGCCTTCAGGATGTCGCCGGTCGGGCTCTCCTCGAGCGAGATGCCGAAGCCCTCGAGCTGGGTGCGCAGCGCCTCGCCTGCGGTGTCGATCGCGATCTGGGCGGCGGCGGCCGCCGGAGCGGCGGCGTCGACGGCGGCCTGCGCGTCGATGACCGCCTGGGTCGCGGCCGCGATGCCGGCATCGAACGCGATCGCGTCGGCGAGCGACACGTCGATCTGCGCGTCGAGGTCGGCGGCGACGCCGGGGAAGGCGTTGCCGAAGGTCTCGGCGACCTGAGCGTTGATCGTGTCCGCGAGCCCGACGGCGTTGTCGCCGAGGTTGATGTTGTCGAGCACGCCGACCAGCGAGTCGATCGAGTTCAGGAAGTCGGTCGTGGCCGTGATGTCGGCCGCGTTCAAGCCGGGCACCGAGTTCAGCGCGTCGAGCGTGGCCTGAACGTGACCGCGAAGCGTCACGACGGCGGCCTCGGCGGCCGCGAGGGCATCGAGGTCGGCCTGGTCCACGACAGCCCCGCCGTTGGCGAGCTCGAGCACCAGGGCGGAGGTCGTCGTATCGACGCCGGCGGTGGCGGCCGTCGCGAGATCGGTCGCCGCATCGGCGGCCTGGTAGGCGGCGATGATCAGCGCCTGGGCGGCGTTGGCGGCGTTGGCGAGGTCGAGCGCCTCCTGTGCGTCCGCGAGCGCGGCTTCGGCCGCCGCGAGCGCGTCGATGGCGGGCGCGCCGGCGGCCTCGGCGGCTTTCACGGCGTCGACCGAGAGCGCGACGTTGCCCATCTCGACGAAGGCGGTCGGGTTGTCGAGACCGGCCTCCTGCAGCGCCTTGAAGATCGCCGCCGGGTTGTTCGCCGTCTGGTCGACGATGAGGTTCGAGATCGTGCGGGGGTCGGCGTCGACCACGTCGCCCGGCTGGATCGCGCGCGGGTTCGGATCGGTATTCTGGGCCTGGACACCGTAATCGTTGTTGTTCAACCAATTGCCGCCGGGGCCGGGAATGTAGCCGAGCGGCACGCCCGTGCCGGGACCGTTGGTGCCGGGCAGCGACAGGGGCACGCCGTCGACCAGGATCGGCGGGCCGAACGGCATCCCGTCGTCGCCCTCGTTGATGAACGTCTCGGTCGTCGAGCGCGGGAACGGCTGGTCGGCGGCACCGAAGTCGCCCTGGCCGGTGATGAGGTTGTTGTCCGATCCGTCGACCCGCCGCAGGCCCCACGGCAGCTCGGAGTTCGGAATGTAGGTGCCGAGCAGCTGCTCGCCCCGTGCGTCCGCCTCCGCGATCAGGATCTGGGCGAAGATGAATTCGAGGTCCGAGCGGATCATCGTAACCATGGTGTGCTCCTCACAGGCAACAGTTCGCTGGTCCGGTCCGAGGGGGTCGCTCGGGCCGGTGGACGGGGTCGGGGTGGATCGTTCGGGGAGCCGGGTCTCGTGGAACCGGCAGCCGGGTCATGCGTCCATTCCGGCTTGCGCTCGATCGCAAGGCTCTCGAATGGGTCGGGCGTGCTCCCTCTCACGCCGATATGACGATTGAAGTCCGCCCCAATCTCGCACACGAGCCGAATGTCACAACGGTCGAAGGGCCTGCGGCCTGCGGCTGTCTGAGGTCTCAGCGCGTTGCCGACTGGTCGGATGCGGGACTAGGACTTAGGTCTGGGTCTGGGTTCAGGCTTCGGTCGGCGACGTTGGTGGGTGGTGACCGCCGCCGTGCTGTCCGACGGCAAGAAGGTCGACGTCACGCTGTCGCCCGATCCGGCGAACGTGCTCGAGGGCACCGGCGCCTTCAAGGCCGGCAAGGGCACCACGATCGTGGTCACACTCATCATGCCCGACCACAAGCCCGAGCAGATCCGCATCAAGCTCGACCGTCTCGTGCCCGAGGGCGGAGGCCTCGACCTCGGAAGCCTCCCCGACGCGCCATGGCCGGACGTGATCCGGCCATCCAGTGCTCCAGGCAAGACCCGTGATGTAGGCAGGCGATGGCCGTGTCGAGCGCGGCCGTGCAGTGTATCGGGAGCTGGATCGGTCTAGCTTCGGCGCGTGCGCATCACTTCCCCGGCGGGAAGCGGTCGAAGGACGGCAGCTCGTGGACGGTCGTCATCCAGGGGAGGCGCTCGGCGACCTGGATGTGGACGCGCGGGGGCATCGCGCCCGGATCGTCGAGCGTCGCGCTCTGCACGTCGACGATGCCGGGCAGCAACGCCTCGTTGACGTAGTAGAGGCCGGTGCCGCAGTCGGGACAAAAGTAGCGCCGGCCGTGGGTCGAGGAGGCATAGACCTTGGGCGTGCCGCGGGTGATCCCGAACGCGCCGGCCGGGTACATGGCCCAGCCGACCATCGGCGCGCCGGCGTGGCGGCGGCAGTCGTGGCAATGGCAGAGCGCGTGCGCCTTCGGCTCGCCCTCGAGCTCGTACCTGATCGCGCCGCAATGACATCCGCCGGCTCGTGTCATGACCTCGTCTCCGTCCTGTCGCGATACTTCGTCGCTTGCTCAACGCCACCTCGTGCTGTGGCGCAGTCATTTGGTTTCGATCCGCGGCAGGCATTCCAACCAAATGACGGCGCCTGAAACAGCACTAAGAACACAAGCTTGCAAGTGTTCCTTTGGCCCAAACATCTGCTCTCGACCTGGCAACGAACGGGATGCGAATGTTTGCGCCGGAAAACTAGCGTCGTGACCGCGAAGTCCGCTTCCTTCCTCCGTGTGCCCGGCTGCGGACTTCGCGGTCTGAACGACACTGGAAGAGCCGAGACTCGTGGTGTGATCCAGATCGAGACGTCCGTCCTCATGTGCGGCTGCCGAACGAAGCGGACGTCTCGATCATCATACTATGTCACCCGCGGTACGCGGCCTCGAGCCCGGCGATGTCCATCTTCTTCATCTGCAACATGGCCGCGAACACGCGCTGGACCCTGACCGGATCCTCGTCCTGCATCATCTCGATAAGCCGGTTCGGCGTGATCTGCCAGAAGATGCCGAACCTGTCCGTCAGCCAGCCGCATTCGATCGGCTTGCCGCCGTCGGCGGTCAGGCGATCGAAGTAGTGGTCGACCTCGGCCTGGGTTTCGCAATGGACGACGAACGATACCGCGCCCGTCGGCTGGAACATCGGGCCGGCGTTCAGCGCGGTGAAGGGGATGCCGTCGAGCTCGAAGTCCGCCGTCATCACGCTGCCCTTCGGGCGCGGCGCGCCGTCGCCGTAGCGTGCGATGGACCTGATGCGCGAATTGGGAAAGATCGCCGTGTAGAACTTCGCGGCGGCCTCGGCCTCGGCATCGAACGTGAGGAACGAGGAAATGCGCGGCTTGACGGACATGTCGGGTGCCTCCTGCGGTTGCGGCAGACGTGATGCCGCGGCTACTTCACGAACGTCGGGTCCATGTAGAAGGGCTCCCAGGTGTGGCCGTCGGGATCCTCGAAGGTCCGCTGGACCATGAAGCCGTGATCCTGCTTCGGCCGCGGCTCCTTGCCGCCGGCGTCGAGCGCCTTCGTGACCAGGGTGTCGACGGCCTCGGGATTCGGGAGTGAGAGCGCGATCAGCACCCCCGTCGTCGCGCGCGCGTCGGGAATGGGCTTCGTCACGAACTTCTCGAACTTCGCGTGCGTCAGCAGCATCGCGTAGTTGTGCTCCGAGATGACCATCGCCGCGGCGGTGTCGTCGGTGAACTGGGGGTTGAACGTGAAGCCGAGCGCTTCGTAGAACGCCTTCGACCTCGGAAGGTCGCGGACGGGCAGGTTGACGAACAGCTTGGTGGACATGGGATGCTCCTTGTTACGGTCTGACGGGGCACTGCAGTGGCACTCGGGTTCAAGACGTCCGAAAGCTGTCGAACCCGACATCGGGCTCCGGAATTTTCATCGGCTGTCGGTGCGGCGTCCTCGACCGTTCGGCACTTCGATGTCGAAATGAAGGGCGGTCTCGCGGGTTCCGAGCGTTTCGTAGAGGGCGATCGCGGGCGCGTCCACCAGGTCGGCCTGGACGAAGATGACGTAAGCCCCAAGCCCGGCGGCGGTCCGGCGCAGGGCCTCGATCAAGCCCGTCGCGACCCGCCGCCGCCGGTGTGCCGGCGCGACTGCGAGGTCGTAGATGTAGATCTCCGATCGCACCTGCTCGGGCTTGTCGAGCCGATAGGCGGTCAGCCCGCCGACGACCTCGTGCTCCGCCAGCGCCACGATCGCGATGAAGTGATCCCGGCCCAGGAGCTGCGCGAGGTAGGTCTCGGACGGCACGGCGCCGAGGTAGGTCTCGCGGTCGTCGAAGGCCTCGCCGAAGACGCTCATGAGCGCGGCGAGGAAGGGCGCCTCGTGGCGCTCGAGCTGATGGAAGCGATACGGCCTCTCGGTGCTCATCGCGTCTTGTCCGTTCGAGACAGGCTGTCGAGGGCGGCGCGGATGTGTGCCGCCTCGGCGGGCGTGTTGGCGAGCGCGATGGCGCGGCCAAAGGCCGTGCGGGCCTCGTCGTCGCGGCCGAGCTCCTTGAGGAACGCGCCCCGCGCTCCATGGAAATAGAAGTAGGCCGCGAGCTTGCCCGCGAGCGGCTCGATCAGCGTCAGCGCCTCGGCGGCGCCGCGCGTCCTCGACACCGCGACGGCGCGATTGAGGGTGACCACCGGCGACGGCTGCATGACCTCCAGAGTGCCGTAGAGCAGCGCGATCTCCTGCCAGTCCGTTTCGGCGAAGGTCGCCGCGCGGGCGTGAAGTGCCGCGATCGCGGCCTGGACCTGATAGGGGCCCGGGCGGCGCCGGCGGATCGCCTTGTCGACGAGCGCGAGGCCTTCCGCGATCAGGCGCCGGTCCCACGACGCGCGATCCTGGTGCTCGAGCAGGACGATGGCGCCGTCGGCATCGAAGCGTGCGGCCGACCGCGACTGCTGCAGCAGCAGCAGGGCGAGGAGCGCCATGATCTCGGGCTCCGTGGGGAAGAGCCGCAGCAGCAGCCGCGCGAGCCGGATCGCCTCCGCGCACAAGGGCGCCTTCGCGCCGTGCTCGGCGACGTTGGTGGTGTAGCCCTCGTTGAAGACGAGGTAGATCATCGCGGCGACGGCGCCGATGCGCTCGCTGCGCTCGACGGCGCCCGGCGCCTCGAACGGCACGCTCGCCGCCGCGATGCGGCTCTTGGCACGGGTGATGCGCTGCTCCATCGCCGCCTCGGAGACCACGAATGCGCGGGCGATCTGCCGGACGTCGAGCCCCGACACGATACGCAGGGCGAGGGCGATCTGCTGCGTCGCCGGCAGGTCGGGATGGCAGCACACGAACAAGAGCCGCAGGATGTCGTCGCGGTAGTCGGCCTCGTCGATGCGCAGGGCCTCGGTCTCCTCGACGTCGGAGAGGTCGGAGATCTGGTCGTCGGGCGGAAGCGGCCGCATCCTCTGGTTCTTGCGCACGCGGTCGATGCCGGCATTGCGGCCGACCATGACCAGCCAGGCGGCGGTGTCGCGCGGCGGGCCGTTCTTCGGCCACGCTCGCAAGGCGCGCAGGCACGCCTCCTGGAAGGCTTCCTCGGCCGCGTCGAGATCGCGGAAATAGCGGACCAGGGCCGCCATGGCCTGCGGCCGGGCCGCGACGATGACGTCGCTGATCCAGCCGTCTCCCGTCACGACGCGGCCTTGTCGGGATAGAACGCCGCGACGGGCCGGATCTCGTAGGCGCCGCCGGGATTGACCGCGGCAAGCTCGCGCGCGAAGTCGAGCGCCTCGTCGAGCGTCGCGCAGTCGACGACGTAGAAGCCGAGGAACTGCTCCTTGGTCTCGGCGAACGGGCCGTCGATGACCAGCGGCGGATCTCGATCCTTCCGCAGCGTCGTCGCGGCGGTCGTCGGCAGGAGCCGCGCCACGGGTCCGAGCTTGCTCTTGTGCTTCTCCATGACCGCGCCGAGCTTCGCCATGATCTCGTCGTCGTGCTGCTTGGACCAGGCGCAGGTGACCTTCTCGTCGTGATAGCAGAGGATCGCGTACTGCATGTCGGGGCTCCGTGACGGGGACGATGCGGCCGGGGAGAGGAGGGCGAACTCACTTCTGCCGGTTCTTCGCCGCCTCGGCAAAGACGCGCGCCTCCCGGGCACGCAGCTCGGGCGTGAACGCCTCGCCGAAATCGTCGGCCTCGAACACCGGACGGATCTCGACCTCGGTCACCTCGTGGTGCGGGTTGGGGCAGCGCTTCAGCCACGCCACGGCCTCGTCCATGTCCGCGACCTTCCACAGCCAGTAGCCGGCGATCAGCTCCTTGGTCTCGGCGAACGGTCCGTCGATCACGGTGCGGTCCTTGCCCTCGAACCGGACCCGCTTGCCCTTGATGCTCGGATGCAGGCCGTCGCCCGCAAGCATGATGCCCGCCTTGACCAGCTCCTCGTTGTAGCTGCCCATGGCGGTCAGCAGTTCCTGGTCCGGCATCTCGCCGGCTTCCGACGCTTTGCTCGCCTTGACGATGACCATGACTTTCATGTGCGGCTCCTTGTGCGGTCCAGGGGGATGTTCATGTCGGTCTTCCGACGGAACTGAACTCAAGACGGACGGGGCGCAGCCGCGCCGACATGGCCCCGAGAATATTCCCACGGTCGGCAGCAGCCAAACCCTCGCGCCGACCGGACAAGTTGCCAATGCTTCCGTGAAACGAGTGTCGGAACAATGACTTGAGCGGCCTCGGCCGCTGCGAGTTATCGCGTCGGCGCAGCGAGGGCCTCGGTCCCGATGACATCGACACCGCCGCCGCTCCCGTCCTTCAGCGCTACGCCCGTAACCTGGAGCGCGAGTGCGGCCCTGACGATCCACCCAAGGTTGTGCGCGGCGGCCTCGGGCGCGAGCCCGTCCGGGCGGATATTCGAGATGCAGTTCCGCTCGGCGTCCGTGCGGCCGGGGCGCGGGGCGTAGGTCAGGTAGACGCTGAGGCTGTCGGCGGCCGAGAGCCCCGGGCGCTCGCCGATCAGCACCGCGACGAGCCGCGCGCGAAGGAGCGCACCGATCTCGTCGCCGAGTGCAACGCGCGCTCCTTCGGCGATGACGACCGGTCCGAGCGTCAGCCCAAGCGCCGTCACATGAGGGAGCAGCGCGCCGACCAGTGCCGGTGCATGGGCCGCGACGCCTGTTGCCGAAAGCCCGTCACCGATCATCAGCGCGAGATCGCACCCCTTGCCATGCACCGCGATCCTCATTCGCTCGCGCGATGCGTCGTCGAGTTGCCGGCCGAGGTCGGGGCGGCGCAGGTAGGTGGCGCGGTCGCGCGCCCGGCTCCCGGCTTCGATTGCATCGAGCCCCAAGGTGCGCAATCGCGCGGCGAGTGACCTACGATCGAGCTCGGCGTGCACGGCATCGCGCGCCTGCGCGTGCGCCAGCGAAAATGCCAGCACCTCGCGCGTCGGCAGCGACGAGCCGGTGCGGCCGAGCGCGATCCGCGCCGGTGTCTGCGCTCCAAGCCCTTGCCATGGATCGCGCGGAGCTCCGGTCATGACGCCGCCTCCCGCTCGCGGGCTGCGGCCTGCACGCTGGCGACGAGCCTATGCCCGGGTGCGGGCGGCAGAAGCCGCCCTGCATCGTCGGTGATCGCCATTCGCGCGAGCCACGCCTCGAACTCGGGCGCGCGCCTCAGCCCGAACGCCTCGCGGACGAACAGCGCGTCATGGAACGATGTCGACTGGTAGCCGAGCATGACGTCGTCGGCTCCGGGCACGCCCATGACGTAGGTGACGCCCGCCGCGGCGAGCGCGGTGAGCACGATGTCCATGTCGTCCTGATCGGCCTCGGCGTGGTTGGTGTAGCAGACGTCGACGCCCATCGGCAGGCCGAGGAGCTTGCCGCAGAAATGGTCCTCCAGCGCCGCGCGCAGGATCTCCTTGCCGTCGTAGAGATACTCGGGTCCGATGAAGCCGACGACCGTGTTGACGAGCAACGGTTCGAACGCGCGCGCCACGGCATAGGCCCGCGCCTCGCAGGTCTGCTGGTCGACACCGTGATGCGCGCCGGCCGAAAGCGCGGAACCCTGCCCGGTCTCGAAGTACATGACATTCCGACCCATCGTGCCGCGCCTCAACGCGCGCGCAGCCTCGTTCGCCGCGCCCAGCATATCGAGCGTGATGCCGAACGAGCGGTTGGTCGCCTCGGTGCCGCCGATCGACTGGAACACGAGGTCGGCCGGCACGGCCTTGGCCATGAGATCGAGGGCGGTCGTGACGTGGCACAGCACGCACGCCTGCGTCGGGATCTCGTAGCGCAAGATGATATCGTCGAGCATCCGGAGCATGGCCTCGATGCGCGCGGGCTGATCGGTCGCCGGGTTGATGCCGATGACGGCATCGCCGCAGCCGTACATCAGCCCGTCGGCGATTACCGCCATGATGCCGGCGAGATCGTCGGTCGGGTGGTTCGGCTGCAGGCGCACGGCCATGGTGCCCGGAAGTCCGAGGGTATTGCGAAAGCGCGTCACGACACTGCACTTGCGGGCCGCCAGAATCAGATCCTGATTGCGCATGAGCTTGGAGACGGCCGCCGCCATCTCCGGGGTGATGCCCGGAGCGAGTGCGGCGAGAGTGTCCGCGGTGGTCGCGTGCGACAGCAGATGCTCGCGAAACTCGCCGACCGTCATGTGGGAGACAGGCGCAAACGCACGCGCGTCGTGCCGGTCGAGGATCAGCCGCGTGACGTCGTCGTTCTCGTAGGGGATCAGCGGCTGGGCCAGGATGGATTTGAGCGGCACGTCGGAGAGCGCGAGCTTGGCGGCGACGTTCTCCTCGGCGGTCGCGGCCGCGATGCCTGCGAGCCGGTCACCCGCCCGCGGCGGCGACGCCTTGGCCAACAGCTCCTTCAGCGACGCGAAGACGTACCGCGTGCTGCCGATGTCCTGGGAATGTGTCATGCCACCCCGCCCCGAAACTCTTGTCGCATCCGGCGACGCGCGCGAATGCACCCTGTCCAGTGACGTTACGCCGGCCGGGCGCCGGGAGCGACGCCTTTGTCGAAGGATAGGGCTCGGGCGCGAGGCTTCGAAGCCCGCGCGCGACCCGTCGCACGATTGCAATGACGCGCATCGTCGTGGCTCCCGTCTCTCAAGAGCTGGAGCCTCCGGCAATCCCGGGGCGGTTCAAAGGCTTCTCGCAGGAGAGCTCTGCCGGCCATTGCGGTTTACATCGGACCTACAGCAGCGGCATCGAGCGCGGCGTCAGGAAACCGACCGTGGTCATCCTCGACAAGATCGCCAAGGGGCTGAAGGTGTCGGCAGGTCAGCTGCCGGATGAGACGCGCGTATCGAACAAGAAGCAATAGCTCGAGTTGTCAGCTTCGATCGGCTTTCGAGGCGGAGCTGGCGTATGACGCGAAAGTGTGTGCGGCAGGGATCTGTGCCGCGCTTAACCATGCGGGCCATGCGCGCGAGAACGTGAACGAATGCCGTATTCGACGACTTGACCTCGGACGCCAAGAGAGGATGATGCTGTTTGGGAGGCATGGTCGCGTGTCCTTGCAGCGCCTCATCATCGTCCTGCTCGTCGCGCTGGCGGTGGCCACCGCGCCGCTCGGCTCGGCCCTCGCCGGACCGCACCTGACACAGCACGGGGCAACGGATCATCGCGCCGCCGCTCTTGCTCCTCACGACATGTCCGGCATGGTGGGGATGACCGACTGCGAGAAGATGATGGAAAAGTCGGGCTCGGCCGACTGCCCCTGTTGCGATCCGCAGAAGGCCTGCCCACCCGAAGCGTGCCTCGCCAAGTGCTACAAGATCTTCGGCAATCTGCCTCGCCCGCTCCTGGTGAGCCTGCTCGTCGCCCAGAGGTTCGACGCGGCGGAGCCTGATCGGCCGCCGAAGCGATCCATCCGGCCTGAAACTCCACCTCCCCGAACCTGATCCATCGATGACGGGCCCGCTGCTGCGGGCAACGGCGCGTGGGCATCTGCCCTTGGCGCTGCGCGCGTCCGGCATGGTGCTGGCGCGCGTCAAAGCTCATTCGACAGGATCGTATCATGAGATTGCAGACAGCCCTTCGCGCAGGCCT
>JAKAML010000400.1 GCA_021812845.1 Pseudomonadota bacterium | reverse complement strand
CGATCTCGTCCGCGGTCGCCGCGCCGATGCTCGTCGCGATGCGCACGCCGCATTCACAGGTCGACACCGATTCGATCGCCAACCGCGTCCTCCCATCGCCGGCGCCCGGGCGGACGCAAAGGCCCGCGGTCACCGGTCTCGTTCGACTTTGGGCGAACGCTGCCACAGGCGGGGAGGAGAGTAAATCGCTTCCTGGATCAGGATTACCCGCCCGCGACCGGCGGCCAGACCGCGACCGCGTCGCCGGGCTTCAGGATCACCGCGCCGCGCGACTGCGGCGGCTGGAAGTGGCCGTTGAGCAGCACCAGATGACAGGCGACGCGCGGTACGTTGTGGGCGTCGAGCAGATCCCAGATGCTCGTGCCCGGCGGGACGCGCACGCTCGCCTCGTTGCGGCTCGCGCCATCGGGCAGGTGGATGCCGAGCGAGGCGTAGAGCTTCAGCGTCACGGGGATCTGTTCGACGGGATCGCTCACCACGCCTCCATCACGACCCTGGTCACGCCGCGGCAGCCGGCACCTTGGGCCGCGGCGCCGCCGCGCCCGCCGCCGGCACGCCGTGCGCGACGCCCTGCGCCACCGAGACATAGGCCTCGCGCAGCCGCTCCGGGGACTTGATCAGCTTGTCACGCCAGCCGCCGAGGCGGAAGCCGGTCTGGATCAGCCCGCGCAGCATCCCGACGTGATCGGTCATGCCGACGCACTGGGCGCCGACCATGCGGTCGCCCTCGAACTCGAGCTTCAGGTACTTGTAGCCGGCCTCGTCCACGACCTTGCCCGTGGTGCCGATCGGCGCGCCCTGCCACAGCCCGAACGACGACGAGATCAGCCCCATGGTGTCGAGCACGTTCATGTTCAGCGAGCCGCGGTGCGGGGTGGCGACACCCGCCATGTTGAGCGCCGCGATGCGGCCGTGCTCCACCGCCACCGGCTGGATGGCCAGCATGTCGGGCTTGCCGGTCGACAGGTCGACCCCCTCGCAGCAGTCGCCGGCCGCGTAGACCCCGGGCGCGGTGGTGGCGAGGAAGCGGTCGACCGTGATGCCGTGGTTGACCGCCACGCCCGAGCCGGCGAGGAAGCCCGTGTTCGAGCGGACGCCCGCCGCCAGCACGACGAGCTTTGCCGGCACCGTCTTGCCGTTCGACAGGCCCACGTAGAGCGGCTCGGTGCCGTTCCACGCCTGCGCGATGCTCTCGACCTTGGTGCCGGTCAGCACCTTGACCCCCTTCGCCTCGCACCAGCGGGTCAGCATTCCGCCCGCCGTCTCGTCCATCATGCGCGCCACCATGCGCGGAGCGATCTCGACCACCGTCAGGTCGCAGCCGCGCGCATAGAGCGCCTCGAGCACGATCGAGCCGATGAAGCCGGCGCCGACGAGCACCACCGGCGCGCCCTTTTCCGCGAGACCGAGGATCGCGCGGGCGTCGGCGAGCGTCCAGCAGGTGTGGACGCCGTCGAGACCGGAGCCGGGAAATCGCGGAATGATCGGCGATGCGCCCGTGGCGATCAGCAGCCGGTCGTAGGAATAGGTCTCCCCGCCCGCCATGACGAGTTTGCGGCCCGCGGTGTCGAGGCTCTTCGCCGTGCCGTTGCGGTAGTCGATGCCGAGGTGGCTGTAGTGACCCGGCGTCTGGCGCAGGTAGGTGCCGTGCTCCTCGATGTCGCCGTGCAGGAGATAGGGGATCGCCATGCGCGAATAGGGCGCCTCGAGCTCGCCGCCGATCATCGTGATCCGCGCCGACTTGTCGGCCGAACGCAGCGTCTCGGCCGCCGTCACGCCGGCAGGACCGGCACCCAGCACGACATAATCCACGGTCATCCTCCTGACGTCCCGGCGACGGTGTGGCGCGGCGCCGGCCTCGTCGAGCCCGGTCACCGGGCGCCCGGCCGCGGCTGTTGTGAGCAGGCGGGCCGCCCGGGGGCGGCCCGCATCCGACGGCGGATCAGACCGCGAGCCGCGCCAGCGTCTCGTTGGTCGGCACGCCCTCGCTGGTCCAGCCGCGCAACTGGTAGTACTCGGGCAGCATCTTCTCGAGGCCGTTGACGAGACCCTTGGCCGGGCCCGTCTGCGCCGGCTCCTTGACCAGGCGCGGCGGCAGCGCGTCGTCCTTTGCGGTGAAGCCGGCGCGGTTGTTGAACACGCGCTCCATGTTCCACACCCGCTCGCCGAGCTCCATCATCGATTCGGGCGTCCAGCTCCCCTCGCACGCGGCGTCGACCTGCGGCGCGATGTCGTTCAGCGTCCAGGCGAACGTCGTGAACACGCACACGCCGGCGCTGTCGACGGCGGCGGTCGCGTCCTGGAACGCCTTGACGAGCGCCGGCTTGCCCTCGGTCGCCAGGGGATCGGTCTTCTCGGGGATGCCGAGGATCTCCGACGACACGGTGTAGGAGCGCAGGTGGCAGGCGCCGCGGTTCGAGGTGGCGTAGGCCAGGCCCATGCCCTGGATGCCGCGGCTGTCGTAGGCCGGGAACTCCTGGCCCTTGACCGACATCGAGAGGTCCGGC
>JAKAML010000399.1 GCA_021812845.1 Pseudomonadota bacterium | reverse complement strand
CCCTTGCTGTCGCCGACGCCGCCGAGGCCGAGGTGGCCGATGTAGGGCTCCGAGGTCACGAACGTCATCGGCACCCGGTCGCGGATCTTCCGCTTCTTGAGGTCGGTGTCCATGATCCCGGCGTGCTCGTAGGCCGGGCCGTAGCACGACGCGCCCTGCACCGCGCCGACCACGATCGGCCCCGGATCCTCGCAGAATTCCTGCCACGCCGCATAGGCCTGCGTCGCGTGCTCGACCGTGCACACCGACTGCGTGTGTCCGCCGTGCGGGCCGAGGCCCGGGATCTCGTCGAAGGCGAGCTCGGGGCCGGTCGCGATCACGAGCTGGTCGTAGGCGATCGTCCGCCCGTCGTTGAGCTCGATCGTGCTGTCGGCCGGCTTCAGGGCCCTGGCCCCGGTCGCGTCGAAGCCGATGCCGTGCTTCGCCATCAGCGGCGCGAGCTCGATCGTGATGTCGGACCTGGTCCGCCAGCCGACGCCGACCCACGGGTTCGACGGCGTGAACTGGAAATAGGGGAGCGACGACAAGAGCGTGATCTCGTGCTTCCGGCCGAGCTTCTCGTTGAGCTCGTAGGCCGCCGAGATTCCGCCGACGCCAGCGCCGAGCACCACGATGTGCGCCATCCGAGCCTCCCCATGTCGAAAGATGCGGGCCTCGGCCGGCAGTTGCGGCGGAACGCCCCGTGGGCTCGAAACCTGTCGCACAATCGAAACGTCGATCATGATCCAGGTCAAATTCGAGCTGCGGCAGCGAGCCCCTTGGTCCCCGGATCGCGCTCCTATTCGAGTACGAGGCCCCTCCACCGCGACGCCGGCAGACCCTCTGCCGCGAGCCGCCGCCGCGCCGCCTCGACGAACGCCGCCTCGCCGGCGACGTAGACGTCGACGCCGGACAGGCTCGACGGGATCTCGAGTCCCGAGGGCAGGTCGAGCCCGGCCGGAACCTCGAGCCCGGACGCACCCGCGAGGCCGACGGGCGCGATGCCGCGCAGCTCGGCGACGATGTCGTCGAGAGCCAGGGACAGCGCGCGTCCCTGCGGGAGGGGCGCGTAGTGGAAATGGTCGAGCGCCGCGGCGTAGGACCGGAGCAGGTTGTCCTGGTAGAAGCCGTCCGCGTCGGCGAGGCGGCACAGCGTGATGCGCGGCGCGTGCTCGAGCGACAGCGCGTGCTGCAGCAGGCTCTTGATCGGCGCGAAGCCCGGCCCCGAGGAGACGAGCAGCACCGGGCACTCCGAGCGGTCGTCGAGCACGAACTCGCCGAACGGCCCGCGCACCGTGACCTCGTCGTTGGGTTTCAGGCTGTCGATCGTCGCCCGATCGAAAGTGCCGTCGCACGGAACGTGCACCTCGAGCCGCCGCTCCTCGCACGGACAGCCTGCGCCCGGCACGATCCGGCTTACGCCGCCGACAGTGATCTCGATCTGCTGGCCCGCGAGATAGCGCAGCCGCTCGGCGCGCGGCGTCAGGAGATGCAGCGCCACGCGGTGCGCGCTCAGGCGCTCGACGGCGCGGACGCGGGTCACGATCGTCTGCTCGGGGATGTCGGCGACGCCCCACAGCGGCACCTCGATCGAGATGTCGCCGACCGCGGTATAGGCGCACGCCAGTGTGTAGCCCTCGCGCTTCTCGGCCGCCGGCACCACGTAGTCGTGCGGATGGACCTTCACCACCTGTCCGCTCGTCACGCGGCACTTGCACTGTCCGCAGGTGCCGTTGGAGCAGCCGTAGGGCAGCGAAAGGCCGGCGCGCAGTCCCGCCTCGAGCAGCGTCTCGTCGCCCATCACCTCGAAGGTCTGTCCGGTGGGAAGCACCGTCACCTGCGCCGACATCACCTGCATCACACGTTCCATCGCCAGGAGGTCTTCCCAGGGCCGGAGGTCGGCCGCCGGGGTTGCGAGCTCGCGTCTGAACCACGCCAGGAACTGCTCGGAGAACTGCGCCGTCGCCTGCCCGCGCTCGACCGCCTCGACGAGCCTTCCGGCAATCCTGCCGTGGACGCGCTCGTGATGCTGGAGCTTGCCGCGCGCCTCGGCGAACTCGCGGCTCAGCGACTTCAGCCGCTCGTGGAGCACGACCGCGTCGGGCAGCTCGGGGCGGGCGGCCGGCTTGAGGAGCGCCTTCTCCTTGATCTCCTCGACCCGGCGCAGCTCCGCCTCGTTGTCGAGCGCGACGTCGGGGAAATGCCGCAGCACCTCGTCGAGCTCGACCTGGCCGTCGAACGTTCTGAGCACGCCCTGCTGCGCCATCTGCTGCAGCGTCGAGCGCGGCTGGCCGACGAGACGCGCGAGCCTGTTGAGCGGAATGAGATGGGCCATGGACCGGGGATGGTGAAGGGCTACGCGGCGAAGGCGAGGCGAAGGCGCGGACGAGCGGCACGGCTGGAGCCCGGCGCGCTCCCCGTCCGCCGTCTCGGAGCGCCGCGGCCGGAGCACGCCCGATCGGCCGGACGGCGGCCGGCCGCGGCCAGGCGGGCGGGCCACGTCGCCCCGCCCCGCTCCACGGCGCGCCT
>JAKAML010000398.1 GCA_021812845.1 Pseudomonadota bacterium | reverse complement strand
GGTCACGCTGCCGCTCTGGGTGGTCGCGGTGGCGCTCGCGCTGGCGGCGGTCGGCCTGCTCGACCGCATCCTGGTGCCGTCGGTGCGCTGGGCCCTGAGGCGCCGCGCCAACCGCACCATCGACGAGCTCAACACGCGGCTGAAGCTCAAGATCCAGCCGTTCAAGCTCGCCCGGCGCAAGGTGCTGATCGACCGGCTGCTGTACGATCCCGAGGTGCTGGCGGCGGTGGAGGCGCACGCGACCGCGAGCGCGATGCCGCGCCAGGTCGCCATGCAGAAGGCCGAGAGCTACGCGCGCGAGATCGTGCCGTCGTTCAGCGCCTACACCTATTTCAAGGTCGGCACGCGGCTGGCGCGGCGGGTGTCGCAGGCGCTCTACCGGGTGCGGCTCGGCTATGCCGACGACGCGGCGCTGAAGGCGGTCGATGCCGACGCGTCGGTGGTGTTCGTCATCAACCACCGCTCGAACATGGACTACGTGCTCGTGACCTACGTCGCGTCCTCGGCGTCGGCCCTGAGCTACGCGGTCGGCGAATGGGCGCAGGTGTGGCTCCTGCGCTCGCTGATCCGCTCCATGGGTGCCTATTTCGTGCGCCGCGACAGCCGCGACCCGCTCTACCGCAAGATCCTGGCCCGCTATGTCGGCATGGCGACGAGCGCGGGCGTGACGCAGGCGGTGTTCCCGGAGGGCGGGCTCTCGCGCGACGGGCTGCTGCGGCCGCCGAAGCTCGGGCTGCTCGGCTACATGGTGGCGGGGTTCGATCCCAAGGGCGCGAAGGACGTGGTGTTCATCCCGGTGGGCGTCAACTACGACCGCGTGCTCGAGGATCGGATGCTGACCGGCGCGCTCGCCAAGGAGACGGGCAAGGGGCCGGTGTTCCGCTTCAACCCGATGGTGCTCCTCGGCTTTGTCGCGAAGAACCTGTGGCTCGCCGTGCGCGGGCGCTGGTTCCGCTACGGCTACGCCTGCGTCAGCTTCGGCCGGCCGGTGTCGCTGCGCGACTATCTGTGGCGCCGCGGCCTCGACTTCCGCACGCTGCCGGAGGAGGCGCGCCACGCCGAGATCGAGCGGCTCGGCCGCAACCTGATCGACGAGGTCGGGCACGTCGTCCCCGCGCTGCCGGTGCCGGTCGTGGCGACGGTGATGCTCGGCGCGGACGGCGCGGCGCTGACCAACTTCGAGCTGAAGGGCCGCGCGTTCGAGGTCATGCAGCAGCTCGAGCGCCGCGGCGCCTATATCCACATCCCGCGCGCCGACCGCGAGTACGCGATCGACGTCGGGCTCAGGATGCTGGTCATGCGCCGGATCATCGTCGAGGAGGACGAGAGCTATCGCGCCAACCCCGACGAGAAGCTGCTGCTCGCCTACTACGCCAACTCGATCGCACACCATCTCGACGCCGCAGCACCCGGAGCCCCCGCGTCGGCCGCCGTGACGTCGGCATCCGCGCCCGCGCCCGCGGCCTGAAGCCGCTCAGGACTGCGACTTCCTCCAGACGCCGTTGCAGTGGGCGGCGGTGAACTCGGGCGTGCCGTACTCGCGCGCGAAGTCGCCGCTCCTGCGCTGGGCCAGCGGGTCCGCGCCGTCGAGCGCGCGGGTCGGGAACGTGCCGAGATAGCCGAGGCCGTCGAGCTCCTTCCGCGCCGCGTCGATCTCGGCGGCGCTCGTCAGGTACTCGGCGGCGAAGACCGGCTTGCCGTCGGCCCGCAAGAGGTCGACGCGGCGGCGGCTCCAGGCGATGTCGTCCTCGGTGTTGCGCTTGCCCGTGCCGCCGAGGCCGTAGAGCAGATCCTCCTTGGCGAGACCGTCGAGCGCCGACCGGTAGGCCGCGGTGTCGAGCAGGTCCTCGGCGTTCTGCGCGACGACGAGGAAATCGGGGCGCCGCCGCCGCGCCTCGCGGTCGAGCTCGCCGACGAAGGCGATCATGCGCTGGCGCGCGTCGGGGAAGCGGTCCTTGATGTCGTCGTAGACGTCGATGCGGTCGAGATAGACGCCGTCGAAGCCCGCGGCCTCGATGCGCGCCAGATAGGCGCCGTCGCCGCGGATCATGATGTCCTTCCAGGCGTCGTCCCAGAAGCGGACCAGGTGATTGCGCGGCCAGCGGCAGTTCTCGGCGATGATCCATGGGGGCGGCGCGGCCTTCCACTGCGGCTGCCAGTAGTAGCGGTACTCTTCCGCCTCCCCGATCGAGAGATAGGCGAGGACGATGCGCCGGCCGCCGCCGGGCTTCTGCTTCAGCCGCTCGACCTCTGACGCTTCGAGCGGCCGCATCGGCCTGCCCGCGCCCTGGCTCTGCGAGAAATCGACGACCAGCATGTCGGCGGGCGAGGCGGCGAGGCGGTCGAGGTCGAGCGACTGGAGCTGATAATGCCAGCTCCGCACGTCGCCGAGCCGCGTGTCGGACCGTCCGTCTGCGATGCGGACGGCGGCGATCGCGGCGACGGCGGCCGCGGCGAGGCTGAAGGCGGAAATCCAGCGTGCGGGTGACATGAGGTCGGTCGCTTCCCT
>JAKAML010000397.1 GCA_021812845.1 Pseudomonadota bacterium | reverse complement strand
CGGGTCGCCATCTCGGACGAGGACACCATCATGTTGTACTCGTTGACGATCCAGGTCAGCTCGCCGCCCCCGCCGCGGCGCGCGTCGCCCTTGGCGCGGCCGAGCTTGTCCCTGAGGTCGCGCAGTTTGCCGAGCAGCGACCGCGGCTGGCCCTCGAAGGCCGAGAACTTGCCGGGGTAGGCCTCGGCGAAGAGATCGAGCTCCTTGACCGCGGCGGCGTAGCCGGCGAGCCGCTCGTCGTAGCGGGCGAGGTCGACGACCGGCGCGGCGTTCGACGGCATGAGCTGCATCATGCGGCCGGCCTCGACCATGACGTTCTTGACGTGCCAGCGCGCGCTCCTGCCCTCCTCGGCCTCGATGGCCGCCAGCGCGCGCTTGTCGATATCCGACTTGAAGACCTGCATGTGGCGCTCGATCGCGGCCCGCTCGGCGAGGAACGCCTGCGCGGCCGGCACCATCTTCTCGTGCAGCAGTTTCCCCTCCGCCATCTTGTCGGACTTGTAGTCCTTGCGCTCGTAGTAGCCGTTGGCGGCGGTCAGCAGCGGCGCCAGCGCCTCGTAGGCGGCCACGTAGCGGAGCACGGTGGCGTCGAGCTCGGCTGCGAAGGGCGGCTGGCCGGCGGCGGCGCGGGCCTTGGCGATCTCGCCGCGGACGTCGTAGAGGCCGTAGAGCCCGTAGTCGATGTAGCGCTCGCGGCCGGTGGGGCCGGTCTTGAGGTTGACCCAGCTCGTGTAGCGGGTCCAGGATTCGACGGCGCGCAGCGTGCGGTTCATCAGCGCGATGACGGCGTTGGATTTCGAGATCGCCGCGCCGAGCGCCTGCTGTTCGGCCGACGGTGCCGACTGGGCCTGGAGCGGCCCGCCCGAGACGACGCCAACGGCGACCACCAGGGCTCCAAGGACAGATCGCATGAACGGACCTCGCGCGCGTCTCGAGCCGCCAACCTTCGCGGCCGGGATGCGAGTGTAGGCACGCGCGCCCGCCGGGCAAAGGGCCGTCTCGCGCCAGGGTTGATGGGGGACCGAGGGTTGATGGGGGACCGAGGGTTGATGGGGGACCGAGTGTTGATGGGGGACCGAGTGTTGATGGTGGACCGAGTGTTGATGGTGGACCGAGCGTCGACAGGGCACCGATCGACACGGGACGGGCGAAGCGTGGTAGAGAGCGGCGCCGCCGGAGGGCCGGGCCACGCACCCGCGAGGCCGGCCGCGCCTTTTTCCCCCGGCCCATCCCACCGCGAGGCTCTCCGTGCCGCAACCCGACCGCGACGGCAGTGTTTCCTGGCTCGTGCGCCGGATGCGGCAGGGCCTGGCGATCGAGCCTCACGAGATCCCGGGCGCTCTCGTCTCGTTCGGCTACTTCTTCGCCGTGCTCTCGGCCTACTACATCATCCGCCCGGTGCGCGACGAGATGGGGGTCACCATCGGCCAGGAGGGTCTCGAGCGCCTGTTCTCGGTCGTGTTCCTCGTCATGCTCGCGGCGGTGCCGCTGTTCGGGTGGGTCGTGTCGCGGTTCGAGAAGCGGCGCATCGTGCCCTACGTCTACGCCTTCTTCGTCGCCGATCTCGTCGGCTTCTGGGCGGCGCTGGAGGCCGGCGTCGCGGGAAAGGCGGTGGCCGCGACGTTCTTCGTCTGGGCCAGCGTCTTCAACCTGTTCGTCGTCTCGATGTTCTGGATCGTGATGTCGGACCTGTGGCGGACCGACCAGGCGAAGCGGCTCTACGGCTTCATCGCGGCGGGCGGCAGCCTCGGCGCGCTCACGGGGCCGATCGTCACGCAAAGCCTGGTCAGGATCACCGGTCCCACGCATCTCCTGCTGATCTCCGCCGCGCTGCTCGTGATCGCGGCGGCGGCAGCGGTCTCGCTGCGCCGCCTGTTCGAAGGCGTCGAGGGCGCGGGCGGCGGCGAACGGCTCACCGGCCGCGGCGTCCTCGAGGGCGCGGTCGCGGTGTGGCGCTCGCCCTACCTGTTCCGCATCGCGCTCTGGGTCCTGCTCGCCAACGTCGTCTCGACGGTCTTCTATTTCGAGCAGACGCGGATCGTCGGCGCGACGATCCCCGACCGGGCGGGGCGCGTCGAGCTCTTCGCACGGCTCGACCTCGCGGTGAGCGCGCTCACGATCCTGACGCAGGTGTTGCTGACGGCCCGGGTGCTCGGGCGGCTCGGCGTCGCGGCGACGGCGGCGCTGCTGCCCGTGATCGCGATCGCGGGGCTCGTCGCGCTGTCCATCTCGCCGGTGCTCGGCGTCATCGTGACGGTGATGTCGCTCGAGCGGGCGGTCGGGTTCGCGCTCGCCAATCCGGCGGTCAAGACGCTCTATACGGCGGTCGATCCGGAGCGCAAGTACAAGGCGCAGAGCTTCGTCGACACCGTCGTCTACCGGGGCGGCGACGCGATCTCGGGCTGGCTCTACGGCCTCCTGTCGAAGGGTCTGGGGCTCGGCGCGCCGGCGATCGCGCTGGTTGCGCTGCCGCTGGCCTTGGCCTGGCTCGTGACCAGCCGCGGGCTCGGCCGCGGGCCGGGGGCGACCCGAAAGG
>JAKAML010000396.1 GCA_021812845.1 Pseudomonadota bacterium | reverse complement strand
CGGCCCTGCCGCCGTTCCGGCTGCCCTCGCCATGTCCATTGCGCTGGCCGCCGCCCGCCGAACGGCGGTCTCCACCGCCGGCGCGTCCGCGATCCTGGCCCGACCTCTCTCCCGACCGCTGGCCCGGCGTCGCGCGCCGCTCGCCCGCGGCCGTGGCGACGAGCGTCGCGTCGTTGCGGCGGTCCTCGTGCGGGATCTGCTGGCGCGTCACCCGCTCGATGTCGCGGAGCAGCGGACGCTCCTCGTTGTCGCAAAGCGAGATCGCGATGCCCGACGCGCCCGCGCGGCCGGTGCGGCCGATGCGGTGCACGTACTGCTCCGGCACCTCCGGCAGTTCGAAGTTGACGACGTGCGACACGAGATCGATGTCGATGCCGCGCGCGGCGATGTCGGTCGCCACCAGCACCCGCGTCTTCGACTGGCGGAAGCTCTCGAGCGCCCGCTCGCGCTGCTGCTGGCTCTTGTTGCCGTGGATCGCCGCGGCCGAGATGCCGGCCGCCTCGAGGTGCTGCGTCACCTTGTCGGCGCCGCGCTTGGTGCGCGTGAACACGAGCGTGCGCGACAGCGCCGGATCGGCGAACAGCTCGACCAGCAGCGAGCGCTTCTTCGACTGCTCGACGAGCACCACGCGCTGCGTGACGCGCTCGACGGTGGTCGCGGCCGGCGCGATCTCGACCTTCTTCGGGTCGACCAGCAGCTCGGCCGCCAGCGCCCCGATCTCGTGCGGCATGGTCGCCGAGAAGAACAGGTTCTGCCGCTTCAGGGCGAGCATCGAGACGATCTTGCGGATCGGCTTCATGAAGCCGAGGTCGAGCATCTGGTCGGCCTCGTCGAGGACGAAGATCTCGGTGCCCGACAGTACGAGGTTGCGCTCGCCGACATGATCGAGCAGGCGGCCCGGCGTGGCGACGAGCACGTCGAGGCCGCGGGCGAGCGCGTTCTGCTGCGGCCGGTGGGCGACGCCGCCGAACACCACGGCGACACGGAGGTCGAGGAAGCGGCCGTAGGTGCGGAAGCTCTCGGCGATCTGCGTCGCGAGCTCGCGCGTCGGCGACAGCACCAGCGCCCGGCAGCCCTTGTGCTGCGGCATCCGGCGGTCGGCGGCGAGCGCCGCCGTCTTGCCGGTGCCGGTCTGGGCGATGCCGAGGAGGTCGGCGCCCGACTTCACGATCGGGATCGCTTTCACCTGGATCGGCGTCGGGGTCTCGTAGCCTTCGGCGGCGAGCGCCTTCTCGAGCGGAGGCGAAAGGCCGAGGTCGGAAAACTTTGTCAAAGGAGGACTACCTGCATGGGTGAGCGGCGGCGCGCGCACGGTTGCGACCGGCGGCGAACGCGGCTCGTTGCGGATGACGCCCCGCGTGGCCTGGGCTGTCTGGGTGGGGAGTGTTCAGGGCGCTCAACAGGGAGACCAGAGGGGCCGACTGGTACAGCCGATGGCCCGAAACGTCTCTTCACGCGGCTGGAGCGCCGGAAATCGCCCACTTTGTCGGGGCGATGGGGGCTTATGTCATGCTGCGCCGCACAAGTCAAGCTCGGTACAAGCCAGGTGAACAAGTCCAAAGGTCGCCGCCCACGGTTGTGCCTGCCACGCTGGAATTAATCATGGTTGTGGTTCGGTCAACCTCGCGCGGTCCGCTGACCTAATATGGAACAGCCCGCCCGCACCCCCCGCGGCGCCTCACGAGGAACCTCGCATGTCCCGCGTCAACGTCCTGCTGTCCGCCGCCGCCGTGACCGCCATGACCGCGCTCGCCGCCGTCGCCGCCCTGCCCGCCGCCGCGGGCGACGCCTACACGACCCGCATCGAGCCGCGCGGCTTCTACGGCGCGACGATCTCGATCGAGGAAGGTGTGCGCGTGTTCCGGCCGCTGCCGCCGGTCCGCCACGTCATCGTCAATCCGGGCGGGGCGACGCCGCTCAACCTGAGTTTCTCCGACGTCCGCGTGCAGGAACACCGCACCAACACCAATTACAACTACAACTATGGCGACGGCGGCGGCTACAGCCCGGGCTACTACGGCCTCGGCGGCGGCTACTACGGCGGCTTCCGCGGCCACGGCGGCAAGGCCGACCGCGGACTGGCGCGCTTTCCCGACGGCGTCGGGCACGGCGGCCATCGCGGCGGACACCACGGCGGCAAGGGTGGTGGCGGCGGCGGCAAGCACTGACCACCGTCTCGCCGCCGATCTCACGGCTTGAGGGCGCGGCCTTTCGCGCTTACGGGTGACACCTCGTCCCCGGCGAAAGGCCGTCCGTCGCCATGCCTCGCTACCGCGTCACGATCGAATACGACGGCACGCCGTTCGTCGGCTGGCAGGCCCAGCCCGCGGGCCTCGCCGTCCAGACCGTGCTCGAGACCGCCATTCACCGGTTCTCGGGACAGGTGACGCGCGTCATGGGCGCCGGCCGCACCGACGCCGGCGTCCACGCGACGGGGCAGGCCGCCCATTTCGACCTCGCCCCCGGCAAGGACGGCGGCGACTGGGAGCCGGGCCGCGTGCGCGACGCGATCAACTTCCACCTGAAGCCGCTGCCGGTCGCCGTGCT
>JAKAML010000395.1 GCA_021812845.1 Pseudomonadota bacterium | reverse complement strand
GAAGCTCGGCGTCAAATGATCGCGGCGAGGATCGCGTAGCCGCTGGCGACGAGGCGGCGCAGGGACGCGGGCAAGGCGCCGAGCGCGGACTTGACGCGGCGGCGGACGAAACCGAGATAGACCGACTGGAACAGCCGGCCGCGGCGCGACAGGGCAACCGAGACGTCCTCGACGGCGACAGCGCCGTCGGCCCAGTCCATCTTGTAGGCGTCGCCCGGCGCCAGGAGATCGAGCGCGGCGATCCCCTCCGCCTTGGCCCGCCGCGCGCTCTCCTCGATCAGGAGGTTGCCGGCTCCGGCCTTCTCGAACTCGGGCGCATAGACGATGACGTGGACCAGGAGCCGGTCCTTGCAGGCGAAAGCGATCTCGATCGCCGCCGGCTCGCCCGCGGCGGAGAGCGCGGAGACGCGGCAGCCGGCCGGATGCGCGTCGGCCGCAGCGACGTCGGCGACGAAGGCCGCCATGCGCGCGTCGGTCATGGCCGGCGAGACGAGGCCGCGCCCGGCGAGCCAGTCGCGCTTCAGGGCGAGCGCGCGGGTGGCGAGATCGCGTGCCGCGGGCCCGCCGGTCACGGTCTCGAAGCATACCGCGCCGTGCTCCTCGAGGCGGCGGAGCTGGCGGCGGCGGTTCTTTCTCGCCTTCGCAGGATAGCGGGTCTCGTAGGCGGCGAAATCGGGCGCGCTCGCGAGATCGAGGTAGGGCGCCACCTGGCGGTCGGTGACGACGGCGCCGAGGCCCACCAACAGCGGGGCGACGGCGGCGTCGGCGCGGACCTTGCGCAGCCCGACGAGATCGGGCGCCAGGGTCGCGACGAGGAACCGCCACGAGGCCTCGAGCAGGGCCGCGGCGTCGGGGAGGTCGTCGATCAGCACGTCGCCGTACTGGCTGACCGGTGTGCCCATCCAGCCGAGCGTCCTCAGCCCGGCGACACGCTCGAGGACGAGCGGCCATACGAGGACCAGCCGGCCGCCGCGCCGCACGGTGACGATGGCGAGGGCACCCGGGCCCGGCGCCGCCTCGCCCGCGGCCGGCAGGTAGTGGTTGGCCCAGTGCCACAGCCAGGCGAACGACTGGAACGCCTGCTCGGAGCGTCCGGCGCGCTGAAACAGCGCCGTCCATTCGGCCTCCAGCGCGTCGAAGCCGGCGCGGTTGCGGACGACGCCGTGGACGTCGCCGGGGTCGACGGCGGGACCGGAGCGGCCGAGCGGCCGCGCCGGACGGGACCGGGGCTCCGGCGGCAGGGCCTCTCCCGGCACGAGCGCGGCAGACCGCACCGGATCGACGCCGAACCGCCCGCCCGCCGCGGTCCGCACGTCCGAGGTCACCGCCTGTTGCACCTGCTCCACTCCCGACCGGTCGCGCATTGATCGCCGAAGCCGGGAGCAAGGCCCGTGCCAGCGGCGCGTGGACCGCTTTCTGGCGCAGCGCGGCAGGCGACCGCGCGGGCGGCGGATGCCCGGTCCAAGGGGTGCGAAAGGGCTCATGCCGGCGAGCAGATTCTTCGACCTGTGTTCGATGTCTGCTCGCCGGTATTGCACTTGCATCTTGCGCGCAGCCGCCACGCCAACCCTGCGCGCGGCTTGTTGCTTGCGCGCAGCCGCCACACCAACCCTGCGCGCGGCTTGTTGCTTGCGCGCAGCCGCCACACCAACCCTGCGCGCGGATACCTCCGACCTCAACGTCCGACCACAGGTCGAACGTGACGCGCTCCGGTATCAGACGTGGGCGATCTCGAACACGATCAGCAGCGACAGCAGGCACACGAGGAGCCACAGCACCGCCTGCCCGCGCCGGGTCTGCGGCGGCCGGCCGGAGGCGGACCGGAGACGAGGGCGGGACAGCACGAGCTGCGCGATCAGCATCGCGATCGCGGCCAGATTGACGAGAAAGCAGCCGGCGATGCCGAGGCCGCGCGGGGTGCCGCCGAAGCGCCCCTCGAGGAAGGTCGCGGCGGCGAGCCCGATCAGGACCGCACCCAGGAGCCGGGGCCAGAAGCCGCTGTCGGTGCCGGGCAGGCCGAGCACCCGGATGGCGGTCAGCGGCGCCAGAGCGAGCGTGAGGCCGCCCGCGAGCTTGAGCATCGTCTCGATCCAGAGCAGCTGCTGCACGGAATGATCCTTTCCAAGACGTTCCGTGTCACGTTCCAGTCCGGGGCGTCCGGTCCGGCGGGCCGCGGCGGGGCGGCGACGGGCATCATGCCGCGTCGCTCGCCTCGCTCCTGGCCGCGCTCCTGGCCGCGTTCCGGGCCGCGCCTCGACCCGGGCCTGGCCTCGATCCGGGCCCGCGTCGGGTGACGGGCCGCGCCGGGGCATCGAGAAGCGGGACGGTCGACCGGCTTCGGGAACGGCGGCCTGACGAGCGGAGCGGCACCGACGACTGCTCCCCTTTCGGCAGGTTCCGTCACCGAACGTCGGAGGCCATGGTTAGCGGGCCGCCGACGCCGTCGGCCGGTTGTCGTCGATCGGCGTCTCGCCGCCGAAGCTCAGCAGCCCGCCCTCGTCCTTGGCGAAGCTGCGCGGCCGGCCGGGCGTGAAGTCGCCGGCAAGATGG
>JAKAML010000016.1 GCA_021812845.1 Pseudomonadota bacterium | reverse complement strand
TCGAGACGGAATGAAACGGACGTCTCGATCATCACACGAGTGTTCCGGCGCAAACATTCGCCTCCCGATCGTTGCGAGGTCGAGAGCAAATGTTCGCGCCATAAGAACACGAGCAAGCTTGTGTTTCTGGTGCTGTTTCAGGCGCAGTCATTTGGCTGTCATGCCAGCCGCGCGTGGGAACCAAATGACTGCGCCACAGCACGAGACTCCAATGCCGTCCGATTGCCCACCGCATCTGTCGCAGGGCGGCGGCGAGGGAGTGGACGGCGGCAAGGCGGACGACGCCGGGGCGGGCTCCGGCCCGGCAAGCGGGGCGCCATGGACATCGGTACAGCGCCGGACAGCGGCCCGACGGGCGAAACGTCGGCGTGGCGGCCGCGAGATGTGGCGCTGATGGCGCTCGCGGCGGCGATCCTGGCGCTTCCCGTGCTGGCCGGAGGCGGACAGATCCACGGCGCGTCGGCGGCTCCGGGGCCGGGCTCGGCCGCCGCCGTCTCGGCGGCGCTGGCCGCCGTCCTCGTGGTGCTGAGTGCGGTCGATCTCGCGGTGCGGCGGCTCCCGGACGTACTCACCCTGCCGCTGGCGCTGGCGGGCCTCGCCTGGACCTGGGCGACGGCACCGGACATGCTGGCCTGGCATGGCCTGGCCGCCATCGCCGGCTACGGGCTGCTGTGGGGCGTCGCGCGTCTCTATCGGCGCGCACGCGGCCGGCCGGGGCTCGGTCTCGGCGACGCCAAGCTCCTCGGCGTCGCGGGGGCCTGGGTCGGGCCGCAGGGCCTCACGACGGTGCTGCTGGTCGGGTCGCTGGCGGCGCTCGGCGTGGTGGCCGTGATGCGGTGGCGCGGGCGCGCCATGACGCTCGCCTCCGCGATCCCGTTCGGGCCGTTCCTGGCCCTCGGCCTGTGGGTCGTCTGGCTCTACGGGCCGCTCGCGTGACGGCGGCGGTGGGTGCGGCGGACGAGGGCCCGGACGCCTGGTCCGGCGCTTGCTTGGACATACGTGGTTGCGTCGGCACGGCGGCCGATCCCGGCGCCCGATCCTGGCGCCCGATCCCGGCGCACTGACCCTTGCCTCGACCGATCGGCCATCGCAGAGTGCCCCGCCCTGACACGGAGACCCCCATGCCGGCCCCGCGCCTCTCCGCACCACGAGCCGATTTCACGCGGCGAGACGCGGGACTGACGCTGATCGAGCTGCTGGTCGTGCTCGGCATCCTGGCGCTGCTGGCGAGCGTCGCCGCGCCGCAGGTGCTGCGCTACCTGGGCAAGGCGCGGAGCGAGACGGCGAAGGTGCAGATCAACGCCCTCTCGAGCGCGCTCGAGCTCTACGCGCTCGACAACGGCGGCTATCCGCCGCCGCAGGCGGGCCTCGGCGCGCTCATGCAGCCGCCGGCCGGCGCCATGCGCTGGCAGGGGCCCTATCTCAAGAAGACCGAGGGGCTGACCGATCCCTGGGGGCGCCCCTACCAGTACCGGGTGCCCGGTCGCGCCGGCCCGTTCGAGGTCTACACGCTCGGGCGCGACAATGCGCCGGGCGGGACCGGCGAGGATCTCGACGTGTCGAGCCAGTAGCCGCGGCCGAGTGGGCTGGTCGCCGCACCTGCTCCTGCTTCGCGTCAGCGCCGTCCGAGGCGCAGCGGCACGACGAGGTGCCGGTCGGCCGGAACGGCGGCGGCGATGTCGTCGGGCTCGGTCAACGACAGCGAGACGAGTTCGGGCAGGGTCGTCCCGTCCGGCCAGTCGTCGTGCCAGCCGCGCTCCTGATGCTCGCCGCGTCGGCCGAAGTAGCGCAGCCGCACCCCGCCGATGCCGTCGAGCAGGCTGCGGGTCTCCCCCCGCTGCGGTTCGATGCGGCCGCCGGCGACGACGAGATGGCCGAGCACGAGCGCGCGCTCCCCGGCCCCTCCGGCTGCCGCCGGACCGGCCGCCAGCGACCAGCGATAGAGCCCGCCGCCCGCCGGACCGGCCGCCGACGGGGCGACGAACGCGAGACGCGAGGCGGTGCCCGAGAACGCCGGACGGCGCACGCCGTCCGGCTCCACGAGCAGGATCGGCAGGGCCTCTGCGAGACGCTGCTCGATGAAGCTGCGCGATGCCGCCCAGCCGTCGCGGCGGTCGATGTCGCCGACACGGTCCGAGGCCCGCCGCGCGAGGCCGAAAGCGCCCGGCAGAGCGGCGAGGATGGCGGACAGCAGGGCGAGCGCGACGACGACCTCGATCAGCGAGAAGCCGGCCTCGCGCGATGGTCGGGCAGGGACACCGCCGCCGGTGCGGAGCGTCATGGGCGTGCTCCGAGCTTGACGGTTTCCAGGACCACGCCGTCGTAGGAGGTCGACGCGGAGGCGGTCGAGGCGGGGCGGCCGGCGCGCACGGTGACGGCGTAGAGCGGCGGCGGCGCGGCCTGGGACGGAGTGGCGCGCGCGGCCGTCGCAGCGGGCGGTACGTAGGGGCCGACGTCGACCTCCCAGCGGACGCCGCCGGGCGTGGTTCCGGTCCGCCGGCCGGTTGCGAGCGGGGTCTCGGTGCCCAGGGCGGCGAGGAGATTGCGCGCGACGGCGAGGGCTTCGGTCGCACGCGCCGCCTCTCTCAGTCCGCGCCAGCCGCTGTCGAGCGCCCTGTAGAGGCCGGCGAGGCCCATGGCCAGGACAGCGAGGGCGACGAGGGTCTCGACCAAGGTGAAGCCGCTGTCGCGCGCGCCGGGCGTCGGGTCGGAATGCGGGCCGGGGCTGGTCACGCAGCTAGTCATGCGCTGTGACCCGCGTCGCGCCGGTCAGCCAGTCGACGTCGACCAGGGCGGCGTGGCGGCCGTGGCGCAGCGCGATCCGGCCGCCGGTGGCGCTGCCGTCGGGGTAGAAGCGCAGCCGACCCGCGCCTGCGCCGGTCCGCTCGCCGCGAAGGGTGACGAGCGTGATCCCGATGCCCGGGGCCAGGGCGCGGGGCGACGCGGCGCCGAACGGTGTGATGGTGTTGTGCTCCGTGTCGACCGCGACCGCCGTCTCGATCCCGGAGCGGACGGCTGCGGCACGCGCGTCCTTGAGCGCGGCGGCAATGTCGCGCGCAGCTCCATCGACCGCCGCGGCGGGGCGGGCGGCGCCGAACGTGGGCGCCAGCGCGGCGGCGGCGAGCGCGAGGATCGCGAGCGCCACCAGCGCCTCGAGGAGGGTGAAGCCGGCGTCGCCGCGGTCGGCGGGATGGGCGTGGGCGGAGCCGGTCATCGGAGCGCCAGGTCGTTGATGCCGGTGAGCGCGCCGACGACGGAGACGACGAGCCCGCCGACGACGAGGCCGATGACGATGGTCAGCACCGGGGTCAGGAGGCTGGTCAGCCGCTGCAGGTCGGCTTCGAGCGAGCGCTCGTGGATCTCGGCGACGCGGACCAGCATCGCGTCGAGCTGGCCCGACTGCTCGCCGGCCGCGATCAGCCGCAGCGCCAGCTCGGGCAGGCGGCCGGAGGCGGCGAGGAGGGTGGTGAGCGATCGGCCCTCCGCGAGACCTGCTGCGGCGGCGCGCACGTCGGCACGGAAGAGAGCGCTGCCGAGCGCGCCGGCGGCGGTCTCGAGCGCCGGCACCAGCGGCACGCCGTTGCGGGTCAGGGTGGCGAGGGTGCGCGCGAGACGGGCGGTGTCGCGGCGCACGACGAGGCGGCCGACGACGGGTAGGCGCAGCAGCGCGAGGTCGAGACCGGTGCGGACCCGCGGCAGCCGTGCGAGAAGCGCGAGCGCCACCGCTGCGGACACGGCGACGGCGAGCGCCGCTGCCCACCACCGGCCGGCGAGGCGGCCAGCCTCGGCCAGGAACGCGACGATGGCCGGCGGCGGCGTCCCGGCCTCGTCGTAGATCGGCATCATGGTCGGGATCAGGACGCCGACGACGATCGCGAGCGTCACGCCGGCGGCGGCGAGCAGGATCGCCGGATAGAGGAGCGCCGAGCCGATGCGCGATCGCGCCTCGCCGGCACGCTCGAGGAACGACGCGGTCTCGTCGAGGACGCTGCCGAGCTGGCCGCTCCTCTCGCCGGTCTCGACGAGGCGGACGAGATAATCGGGGAAGGCGCCGTCGGCGGCGGCCAGCGCCTCCGACAGCGAGCGGCCCTCGACGACGCCGGCGAGCAGCCGACCGGCGACCGACCGCGCCCGGCTGCCGATCAATGGTTGCATGGCGACGATCCGCAGCGCCTCGTCGATCGGGATCTCGGCCTTGACCAGCGTGGCGAGCTCGCGCGCGAAGGCGGCGAGCTGCGGCAGCGGCAGAGGGCGCGATCCGAGGAGCTCGCGCCGCCACCACGGGACCGCCGGCGCCGGGCCGCCCTCGACGATCTCGACCGCCATCTCGCCGCGTGCGTGGATCACCTGCAGCGCCGCCTCGCGGGTCGCGGCGACGAGTTCGCCCTCGGTCGCGGCGCCCCGGCTGTCGTAGGCGCGATAGTTGAATCGGGGCATCATGTCGACCGCGTGACCCGCAACACCTCCTCGATGGAGGTCTCGCCGGCGCGCACCTTCTCGAGGCCGTCGTCGTAGAGCGTGACCATGCCGCCTTCGACCGCCGCCGCCTCGAGCGCGCGCTCGCCCGCCCGCGCCAAGACGGCGTCCTTGAGGCGGTCGTTCAAGGTCAGGAGCTCGCTGATCATGGTGCGGCCGGCGAATCCGGTCTGGCGGCAGGCCGGGCAGCCGACGGCGGCGCGCGGCCCGCCCTGGCCGACCTGCGCCGCCTGGCCGGGCGAGCGGCTCGACGGACGCGCGCAGGCATTGCACAGCCGGCGGACGAGCCGCTGGGCGAGCACGCCCTTGACGGTCGAGGCCAGCAGGTACTCCGGAACGCCCATGTCGATGAGCCGCGTGATGGTGCCGGCGGCACTGTTGGTGTGGACCGTGGACAGCACGAGATGGCCGGTGAGCGCCGCCTGAATGGCGATCTCGGCGGTCTCGATGTCGCGGATCTCGCCGATCATCATCACGTCGGGATCCTGGCGCAGGATCGAGCGCAGCGCGGAGGCGAACGTCAGCCCGATCTTGGGCTGCACCTGGATCTGGCTGATGCCGGGGAGCTGGTATTCGATCGGATCCTCGACGGTGAAGATCTTGCGGTCGGGGATGTTGAGCGTCGTCAGGGCGGAATAGAGCGTCGTCGTCTTGCCGCTGCCGGTCGGACCGGTGACGAGCACGATGCCGTGGGGCTGGGCCAGGAGGTGCTCGAACGCGGCGAGCTTCCGGCCGCTGAAGCCGAGCGCGGCATAGCTCAGGTCTGTGCTGCCGCGATCGAGCAGGCGGAGCACGACGCTTTCGCCGTGCAGCGTCGGCATGGTCGAGATGCGGAGGTCGATCTCGCGGCCGCGGACCGTCGCCTTGAAGCGGCCGTCCTGCGGCAGCCGGCGCTCGGCGATGTTGAGACGCGCCATGATCTTCACCCGCGAGGAGACCGGCGCCTTGAGCGACGGCGGCAGCGTCTCGACGGTGTGCAGGACGCCGTCGATGCGGAAGCGGACGCGCAGGCTCGTCTCGCCCGGCTCGATGTGGATGTCGGAGGCCCGGCTCTCGGCGGCGCGGGTGACGAGCTCCTGCACGAGGCGGATGATCGGCGCCTCGCTGGCGAGATCGGCCAGCCGGCGGACGTCGTCGTCGCTGGTCTGGCCGGGGTCGAGGGCCGCCGCGGAGGCGGCCGCCGGGGCGCGGCCGGTGCCGCCGCCCATCCGCGCGATGGCGGCCTCGATGGCGCTGGCCGGAGCGAGGCAGCAGGTGACGGGCTGCTCGAACAGGAACGAGACGGCGGCGATCGCCTCGGCGTTGAACGGGTCGGCGACGGCGAGGACGAGGCGGTCGGCCTCGTCGGCGAGCGGCAGCACATGGTGGGTCTTGAGGAACGCCGCGGGGAGCCGGTCGGCGTGGATCGGCACGGCCGGGAAGTCGTCGAGGCTGGCGACGGTCATGCCGAGGTAGGCGGCGAGCGCGCGCGTCAGCTCGGCCTCCGGCAGCAGCCCGAGCCGCGACAGGACGAGGTCGAAGCGCTCGGACGACTGCCGCTGCGCGCGCTGGGCGCGGCGCACGGCCAGCTCGTCGAGCAGCTCGCGCCGGATCAGGAAGCCGCCGAAATGCTCGGCGAACTCGGCGCTGCGGGGATCGGCCCCTCCAGTCCCGGCGACGGGACGCATCTCACCCATGACACCACCCGAGGGTCCCGCTGCCGGCCCGCACCGCACCGAATTTCGATCCCCCGATACTCTATCGACCGCGCCCGGCCGACGCCAAGGTGACCAAGGTCCGATCCACCGCAATAAAAGGTCGGGTCGATCGCGCGGCGGCCGCCGCGGGCCGTCGAAGGTCGTTAAGACATGACGCGCGGCGACCGTAACGCCGTTCTCAGAAAGCGCTTCCGCGCCGATGGCGGCATGATAACTCTAGCGGATGTCGAAGGCGGCGATCTCGGACATGTCGCGGTTTCTGCGCTGGTGGGGCGACGAGCTCCGCGGTCTCGTCCCCGGCTGGCCGGGCGGCGACGCGGGCGCGGCCGGGCGCGGCGACAAGACCGTCGTCGCCCTCGGCCGGACCTCGGTCACCGTCGTCGAGGAGCGCGGCCGCAGCCGCCGCACCCTGGCCGCGGCCGACCTCGCATCCGGCCGCCCGGCGACCGAGGCGCTCCACGTCCTCGACGGGCTCGACATCAGGGGCCCGCTCGGCGTGCGCGTCGCCCGCGAGGCCTGCTTCGCGCGCACGCTCGAGATCCCGTCGGCGGCTCTGGCCGACGCGGCCTCGCTCGCCGCGCTCGACCTCGAGCGGGCGACGCCGTTCCGCGCCGCCGACGTCTATACCGCCGTGCTGCCCGACCCGGCCGCACCGGCGGCGAAGGGAAGGACGGCCATCCGTCAGCTCGTCCTCAAGCGGGAGACGGTGCGGGGTGTGCTGGCGGCGCTCGAGGCGCGCGGCCACCGGGTCGCATTCGTCGACTGCTGGGCCGAGGACGGCTCGACCGCGCTGCCGGTCGACTTCCTGGCCGTGCCGGGCGCCGCCGCCGGTGCCGGAGCGCGAGGCCGAAGCCGCCTGCACCGCGCCCTCGCGACCGCCAGTCTCGCGGCGGCCGCGGCCGCGCTCGTCGTCGCCGCGGTCAAGTACGACAATGCGCTCGCGGTGCTCGACCGCGAGACGACGGCGGCGCGCAAGTCCGCGGCACAGGTCAACCAGGGCCTCGCCGGCGCCGAGGTGGCGCTTGCCGACGCCGCCCGGCTGCGCGCCATCCGATCGGCCCGTCCACTGGCCGTCGCGGTGCTCGACGAGGTCACCCGCCTGCTGCCGGACGACGCCTACCTGACGGAGCTGACGCTCGACGGCGACCAGGTCGATCTCGCGGGCTTCGCCCGCTCGGCCGCGCCGCTGGTGGAGCGGTTCGAGCGCTCGCCGCTGTTCACCGACGCCCGCTTCTCGGCGCCGTCGCGGCTCGAGGCGCGCGAGGACCGCGAGCGCTTCGCGATGCGCGTGCGGCTGCGGATCCTCCCCTCGAAGGCAGAGCCCGCGGCCGCGCCGCCGACCGGCGCTGCGAAGGGTTCGGCCGGATGAGCACGCTGTCGAAGCCGGTACGCCAGCTCGCCGCCGTGGCGCTGCTCGTCGCCGCGGGCCTCGCGCTCTACGGTGCCGCGGTCGAGCCGGCGTGGCATTATTTCACCGCCGCGCGGGAGCGGATCGCCGAAGGCCGGGTGCTGCTCGGTCGGCTCGAGGCCGCGACCGGCCGTCGCGGCGAGGTCGAGGAGTTGAGGCGGCGGGCCGAGGCTGCGCCGACAGCGCGTCTCACGCTCAAGGGCGATACGGAGGCGATCAGGCTCGCCGCACTGCAGACGACGATCGGCGAGGCGGCGTCGCGGCGCGGCGTGCGCGTGGTTTCGGCGCGGGCGCTGCCCGCGATCGAGATCGACGGCCGGCGGCTGCTCGGCGTGCGCTTCGACATGCGGACCGATCTCGCGACGCTGCAGGCGCTGCTGCACGGCATCGAGACCGGCGAGCCGATGCTGCTCGTGCACGGCTTGCAGCTTCGCGCGGCAGGCGGCAGCGGCGGCGGCGCGGCGGCCGGCGCCGCTCCCACCCTCGACGCCGGCCTGAGTGTGTTCGGCGTCGAGCCGGCATCCCGGGCCGGAGGAGGCGCCGGATGAGGACGGGCGCCCACACCGGCACATCGCCGACGCCATTCGGTACCGCGGCCTGGACGGTCGTTGCGCTGGCGTCGCTGCTGGCGGTCTGGCGCGCCGCCGGTCTCGTCGTCGACACCTCGCCGCTGGCGCCCGTCGCGACGCCTGCCGCCGGCCCGGATCGGGCCGCACCGCTCGCCGCGACGTTCCCGACCCCGGCGGCGCCGCCGCTCGCGGCCTTTCGCGGTACGCTCGAAAGGCCGCCGTTCGCGCCGAGCCGCCGGCCGCCGCCGCCGGAGATGCCGCCCGCCGCCGAACGCACGGAGCCGCCGCCGGCTTCTCCCCCTGACGGGCTCAGGATCATCGGCTTCATGAGCGCGAGCGGCGGCGCCAAGGCCCGCGTCCTGATGCGTGCCGGCGACGGGGGGGAGGCCGTGTGGCTGCAAGCCGGCGCGACGATCGGGGAGTGGCGGGTGGCGTCGATCGGCGACGGCACGGTGACGCTCGAGCGCGACGGGCGCACGCATGTGCTGCGGATCTTCCGGCCCGCGGCGGGGGGGGGCGCGGCGTCCGAGCCGCGCGAGTAGCGGAGCGCGCGCGGCAGCACGCCCGGCGGCGACCGGGCTCCGTGCGGCCTTCCGGTCCGCGACGACCGCCGCGGAGACGTGGCACGGGCGCCGGAATCAGAGATGCTTGCGGATGAACGCGGCCATCTGCTCGGGGGCGAGCGCGTGGTGATAGTAGCCCCGCGTCTTGCCCGACGGATCGATGAGGAAAATGTAGGTCGTGTGGTCGATGCGCGGGCCGAACTCCTTCTTGGAGTAGTTGGTCGCCATGAACTCGCGACGGATCTTGTAGAGGCGCACGATCTCGAAGGTCTGCGCGCGCGTGCCGGCGAGGCCGATCAGGCTCGGGTGGAAGTTCGAGACGAACTGCGCGAGACCCTTGCGGTCCGGCGGCTCCATGCCGACGTCGACGAACAGCGGCTGGATGTTCCGGGCGTCGGGTCCGAGCAGCTCGAGCGAGCGCGTGATGTGCTCGAGGCCGAGCGGGCACGCCTCGCGGCACCCGGTATAGCCGAAGAACATCAGCGCCCATTTGCCGTGCAGCGTCTTGTCGGTGACGGTGCGGCCGGTGTGATCGGTGAGCTCGAACGGTCCGCCGTAGGTCTCCGGCGAATGCGGCTCGATCGAGTGCGTGCGGATGTAGCGCCGCTCCTCCTTGACGACCGGATGGCGGCTGCCGTGGGCCACGGCGTCCGTCACGCCGAGGTCGGCGACCGCCGCCGCGGCGAGCAGCGCGCCGCCGACGCTGGCCGTGATCGCGGCGGAGCGCAGGGCGCGGCCGAGGGCGGGCGGCATCAGGCGGGCCTCCGGACGGTGATCGTCGTGCTGGCGAGGCCGCGCTGCCAGGCACTCGAAGACGTCGCATTGTGGACCTTGCGCGTCACCCAGTCCTGGAACTCGAAGCGGACGGTGTCGACGAGGTTGGCCGCGAGCGTCGCGCCGAGCTGGGCGGTGTCGATCAGGAGATCGTAGCGGCTCGCCGACGCGAGATGGATCGTCTGGCCCTTGGGGATCGTGAACGGCCGGTTCCACGGCTTCTCCGGACCGCCGAGGGAGTGGCCGTCGACCGAGATCACCTCGACGTCGAGCTTTTCGAACGTCAACGCGAGCACGCCGTAGCTGGCGTTGAGCAGCCGGATCAGGATCTTGTCGCCGAGCCGCGCGTTGACCGCGACCTTGGTGCTGGTCATGGTCTGCGTGTTGGCGATGCCGGAGATGAAGAAATACTGCGGGCGGAAGACGTTGAGGCCGTCGTCCTCGCCGCAGAGGCCGGCCTCCTGATGCATGGTGTGCCAGCGCGGGTCCATGTCGTCGGCGACCCAGAACGCCTCGACGTCGTAGATCGGGCCGCCCTTGAACGCCGGAACGCGGTCGTATCCGTTGAACCGGATCTTCGGCGGGTCGACGACGAGCAGGCCAAACATGCCGTACTCGAAGTGCACCGGCGTGTTCTTGTGGCAGTGATAGAACCAGGTGCCGGCGTGCCGCGGCTGCCACTGGTAGATGTAGGTGTCCTCGACCTCGAACGAGACGTGGCCGACGCCGTCGTTCATGGTCGTCGGCTCGATGCCGTGATGATGGATCGTGTGCGTGCCCTTTTTCTGGTCGAGCTTGACGTGCACCATGTCGCCTTCGCTGACGCGGATGATCGGCGACGGATAGATGTTCTGGCCCTTGCTCTTCAGCGTGTCCTCGAAGCCCCAGATCGTGATGCGGCCGCCGTTGGGGAGCTGGAAGTCGTTCTTCTCGTAGAACTTGCGCTCGAAGTAGACGCTGGCCTGCTGCCAGTCGGGGGTGGCGGGCGAGGCTTTCCAGACCTTGCAGCCGAAGGTGTCGAACGTCTCGTCGCCGAGCACGCCGGTCAGGTTGTAGTCAGCCGGCAGGTTCGTGTTGGGCAGTCCGGGCCCCGGCGAGCCGGTGCCCGAGGGCACGTAGGGCGTCTGCGCCTGGAGCGGGTTCGAGGCGGCGAACAGGGCGGCCGCCGCGGCGATCGACGCCGGTGCCTTCGGCGCCTGGCGCGGATCCCGTTTCAGATCGGGCGTCGCGGCGACTGCTTCGGGGTGGGTTGGGCTCGGGAGCTCCGCTGCGAGCTCGGCGTCGGCGATCTTCGGCATGGTGTGCAGACCTCTGGAATTCCTGACCGTTCACGTCGGCGGCGCGGCACCGGCCCGCTGGCCGGCGTGCGGCCGCCGGCACTACCCGCTAGAGGCTGGCGCTGCCGGTGAGCGCCGCTCGGCCGCCGAGCGGCCCCTGGATCTCCCAGTGCGTGACGAGACCCTGCGGATAGTTGCCGCCGGCGGCGGTCTGCGACATCTCGGTGTGGCAGTGCATGACGAAGCGGAGCGGGAACGGCTCCTCGACCACCGCGACCGCCTGCCCGGCTGAGGCTT
>JAKAML010000394.1 GCA_021812845.1 Pseudomonadota bacterium | reverse complement strand
GACAGGCGGCAGCCAGCCGCCGAGGAACAGGATCGTCGTCATCGCGCACATGGTGACGATCGCCACGTACTCGCCGAGCATGAACAGGAGATAGGGTGTCGACGAGTACTCGACCATGAAGCCGGCGACGAGCTCGCTCTCCGCTTCCGGAAGGTCGAACGGCGGCCGGTTGGTCTCCGCCAGCGCCGAGATGAAGAACACGACGAACATCGGGAACAGCACCAGCCAGTGCCAGTCGAGCGCCGACGCCGGCAGCCCTGCGTTCGTGCCGAGGCCCGACTTCTGCGCGTTGACGATGTCGGTGAGATTGAGCGAACCGACGAGCAGGAGCACGGTGATGATGACGAGGCCGATCGACACCTCGTAGCTGACCATCTGCGCGGCGGAGCGAAGCGAGCCCATGAACGGGTACTTCGAGTTCGACGCCCAGCCGCCCATGATGATGCCGTAGACGCCGAGCGACGAGATCGCGAGCAGGTAGAGGATGCCGACGTTCAGGTCCGAGATCACCCACTTGCCCCACGAGTTCTGGTCGAGCGGGATCACCGCCCAGGCCGCGAGCGCGAACGTGGCGGTGGCCAGCGGGGCGAGCAGGAACACGCCCTTGTCGGCGCCAGCCGGAATCAAGGGCTCCTTGAAGACGAATTTCAGGAGATCGGCGAACGACTGCAGGAGCCCGAACGGTCCGACCACGTTGGGACCGCGCCGCATCTGCACCGCCGCCCACACCTTGCGGTCCATCAGCAGCAGGAACGCGATGATGACGAGGAGGCCGACGACGACGGCCGCGCTCGCCACCGCCGTCACGACGAGCCACCACAGCCAGCCGAGCCAGTCGGGCAGCGGGTTCGATCCGATGATCCAGTCCATGGTGGTCATGCCGAGCCCCGTCCCCTCATTCGGCCGCGCGCAGCGGCGCCGCGCCGCTCGCCATCGCCTTCAAGGCGCTGAGCTCCGCCATCACCGCCGACGACCGCGCGATCGGATTCGTCAGGTAGAAGTCACGCACGCGCGACGTGAACGCCGCCGCCGAAGGCGCGCCCCCCCGCCCCGCGAGCGCCTCAACTCCGGCGATCGGTGCGGCCACCACGCGGTCGAGGCGGGCGAGGTGCGGCGCCACGCGGTACATGGCGGCGCGGACGGCCTGCAACGTGTCGTAGGGCAGCGCCTGCCCGACGCTCGCCGACAGCGCCCGCAAGATCGCCCAGTCCTCCTTCGCCTGCCCCGGAGCGAAAGCGGCCCGTGCCGTCATCTGCGCGCGGCCTTCCGTATTGACGTAGGTCGCCGACTTCTCGGTGTACGCCGAGCCCGGCAGGATCACGTCGGCGCGGTGGGCGCCGCGATCGCCGTGGCTGCCCTGGTAGATCACGAACGCTCCCGGCGCGATGTCGATCTCGTCGGCGCCGAGGTTGTAGACGACGTCCATCGCACCGGCCGCGGCGATCCCCGCCGTGGACATGCCGCCCGAGGCGGGAACGAAGCCGAGATCGAGACCGGCGACCCGGGCCGCCGCCGAATGCAGGATCGAGAAGCCGTTCCAGCCGTCCTTGACCACACCGAGCGCCAGCGCGGCCTTGGCGGCAAGGGCGAGGATCGCCGCGCCGTCGGGTCGCGCGAAGGCGCCCGGACCGACGATCACCATCGGCCGCGACCCGGTTGCGGGCGGATGAGATGCGATCCTCGCCAGTGCGTCCGGGCCCGCGCCCAGGTGCTCGTGCTTGTAGGTGAGATCCGCCTTCTCGCCGAAGACCCCGACCAGCAGGCCGCCCTGACGCCAGCGCTTCCTGATGCGCGCGTTGAGCACCGGCGCCTCGAGCCGCGGATTGGAGCCGACGATCATGATCGCGTCGGCCTGATCGATGCCCTCGATCGTCGCGTTGAAGAGGTAGCTCGAGCGACCGAGCGCGGGATCGAGCGCCTCGCCCAATTGACGGCAGTCGAGGTGCGGCGAGCGGAGGCGGCCCATCAACTCCTTCAGCGCGAACATCTCCTCGGCGCCGGCGAGGTCGCCCGCGAGCGCGCCGATGCGATCGGGGCGCGCGGCCAGGAGCGCGGCCGCCGCCGCCGCCAGCGCCTCGTCCCACGTCGCGGGCCGCAGCCGGCCGTCGCGGCGCACGTAGGGCTGGTCGAGCCTCTGAGTCCGCAGTCCGTCGGCGACGTGGCGCGTCTTGTCGGAGATCCACTCCTCGTTCACGGCATCGTTGTTGCGCGGCAGGATGCGCATCACCTCGGGACCGCGCGCGTCGACGCGGATCGCCGAGCCGACGGCGTCCATGACGTCGATCGACTCGGTCTTCTTCATCTCCCAAGGCCGCGCGTTGTGCGCCCAAGGCCGGTGCGTCAAGGCGCCGACCGGACACAGGTCGACGACGTTGGCGCTCATCTCCGAGAGGATGCCCTTCTCGAGATAGGTGGTGATCTCGGCGTCCTCGCCGCGGCCGATGAGCCCGAGCTCCTCGACGCCGGCGATCTCGGTCATGTAGCGGACGCAGCGCGTGCAGTGGATGCAGCGCGTCATCATGGTCTTGATCAGCGGCCCGATGTTCTTCTCCTCGACCGCGCGCTTGTTCTCCTGGTAGCGCGAG
>JAKAML010000393.1 GCA_021812845.1 Pseudomonadota bacterium | reverse complement strand
ATCGCGCCGTAGCAGAGCGTGACGCCGAGCACGATCCACACGTACCAGTTGGCCCAGTTCGCCCATAGAAGTGTCGAGACGGTGACGCCGGCCAGGATCATCAGCCCGCCCATGGTCGGCGTGCCCTTCTTGGAGAAGTGCGACTTGGGCCCGTCCTCGCGGATCGGCTGGCCCTTGCCCTGCTTGACGCGCAGGAGGTCGATCATGCCGGGGCCGAACAGCATCACGAACAGCAGCGCGGTGAAGATCGCGCCGCCGGTGCGGAAGGTGATGTAGCGGAAGACGTTCAGCGGCCCGATCTGATCGCTGAAGCTCACCAGCTCGTAGAGCATTCCGTTCCTCCCGTGGCGGCTCCTGCCGCATCCCCGCTTCGTCCCCGGCCGGCGGCGTCCGCCGGCCTCGGCCGCCCGTCACCCACAGTCACCCCTCGGCGGCGACCGCGCCGCCCGCCGCCCCCGCCGCTTCGAGCGCCGCGACCAGCTCCCACGTCCGCGAGCCGTTCGAGCCCTTGATCATCACCGCGTCGCCCGGGCGCAGCGCCTCGGCGAGACCCGCGCCGAGGCTGCCCGCCCGCTCCGCCCACTGCCCCCGTCGATCCTGTGGCAGCATATCGAAAAGGTGGCGCATGTTGGGGCCGGCCGCGAAAACGAGGTCGATCCCGGCCGCGTCAATGGCATCCCTGAGCCCCTCGTGCAACCGCCGCGCCTCCGCTCCGAGCTCGAGCATGTCGCCGAGCACCACGACGCGCCGCGGATGCTCGGCCCGCGCGAGGCCCGCCATCACCGCGAGCGCCGCCCGCATCGAGGCCGGATTGGCGTTGTAGCTCTCGTCGATGAGGAGCGCACGGCCGCCACGCACCTCGATCGTCTTGCGCGAGCCGCGGCCGGTCGGCACCGCGAACGAGGCCAGACCGGCCATCGCCGCCGCGATCCCGGGATGGGAGGGGCCGAGCGCCGCGCGCAGCGCCGCGAGCACGGCGACCGAGTTCGCGACCATGTGCGCGCCGGTGGCCCCGAGCACGTAGGAGTGTCCGTGCGCCTCGATCAGCGTCTGGCCGTCGACTTCGTGCGCGCGCCGGAGCTGGACGATGCCGAGCCCGGCGCGACTCGGGTCGAGGGTTCCGTCGCTGGCCGGCACGACGCCGCTGAACGGGACCACGCGAACGCCCGGACAGCGCTCGGCAGCGGCCGCGAGACGCGCGAAATGCCGGTTGTCGTGGTTGACGACCGCAGCGCCGCCCGGCGCGAGCCCGAGGAAGATCTCGGCCTTGGCGTCGGCGATCGCCTCCTCGGTGCCGAAGTGCTCGAGGTGCGCCGCGACGACGGTGGTGACGATCGCCACGTCGGGCCGCGCCATGCGCACGAGCGGCGTGATCTCGCCCGCGTGGTTCATGCCGATCTCGAAGATCGCGAACCGGGTCGCGGCTGGCATCCGGGACAGGGTCAGCGGCACGCCCCAGTGGTTGTTGTAGCTCTTCTCGGACGCGTGCGTCGCGCCGAGCCGGCCGCACGCCGCGCGCAGCATCTCCTTGGTCGTCGTCTTGCCGGCCGATCCGGTGACCGCGATCACGCGCGCCTCGGGAGAGAGCCGCGCCCGCGCCGCCCGGCCGAGCGCCGCGAGCGCCGCCAGCGGATCGGCGACCCGCAACAGCAGCCCGTCGCCGGGCTTTCTCTCATATCCGGCCGCGACCAGTGCCGCCGCCGCGCCGGTGCCGAACGCCACCTCGACGAAGTCGTGCCCGTCCCGCTGGTCCCTCAGCGCGACGAACAGTTCTCCCGGCGCGATGGTGCGGGTGTCGATCGAGATGCCGGTGACGCCGTCGACGGGCCGGCCGTCGGCTGTGGCGTCCACCGCGGCCACGAGCGCCTCGAGCGTCCACAGCCAGGGTGCCGCCGCGTCGCGCGGATCGGCAGTCTGCCTTTCAGCCATGGGACGCCTCGCCGCCGAGGCAGGCCCGCGCCACCTCGCGATCGTCGAACGGCAGCACGACGTCGCCGATCTTCTGGCCGGTCTCGTGTCCCTTGCCGGCGATCAGCACGACATCGCCCGGCCGGGCGTCGGCAATCGCCTGCGCGATGGCTGAGCGACGGTCGCCGATCTCGCGGATGCAGCGCTGGTCGGCGGCTGCGACGCCGGCCAGGATCTCGGTGCGGATCACGGCCGGCGCCTCGCTCCTCGGGTTGTCGTCGGTGACGATGACGCGCTCGGAGAGACGGGCGGCGATGGCGCCCATCAGCGGACGCTTGCCCTTGTCGCGGTCGCCGCCGCAGCCGAACACGAGGCGCAGGCGGCCGCCGACGAACGGGCGCAGGGCGGCGAGCGCCGCCTCCAGCGCCTCGGGCTTGTGGGCGTAATCGACAACCACGAGCGCGCCGTTCTTCTCGCCGACGATCTCGAGCCGGCCCGGAACGCCCTCGAGCCTCCCGAGCGCGGCAATTGCCTTATCGCCGCTCTCGCCGCACGCCAGCGCGAGCCCGGCGGCCACGAGCGCGTTCTCGACCTGGTAGGCGCCGATCAGCGGCAGCCCGACCTCGTGTGTGCGCCCTGCGTAGTCGATCAGCAGCCGCTGCCGGAACCCCTCGCGCGTG
>JAKAML010000392.1 GCA_021812845.1 Pseudomonadota bacterium | reverse complement strand
AGCGCCGCCTCCGGCCGCGGGCACGGCCGCGACGGCGGGACCGGGCCTTCAGGCCGCGCGCGCCGGCGCCTCGGTCTCGGCCGCGCCGGCCGACGACCGCGCGCAAGGGATCAGCGTGGTTCCGGACGAGCAGAACAACGCGCTCATCATCACCGCCTCGGCCGGCGAGTACAGGCGCGTGCGCCAGATCCTGGCGCGGATCGACGCCGCGCCGAGCCAGGTCATGCTCGAGGCGACCATCGCCGAGGTGACGTTGAACGACCAGCTCCGGTTCGGCCTGCGCTGGTTCTTCGAGGGCGGTGCGAGCGAGTTCCGGCTGACCGACCTCGCCTCGACGGTGATCTCGCCGGCGGTGCCGGGCTTCTCCTACTTCGTCAACACGCCCAACGTGCAGGTGGCGCTCAACGCGCTCGGCAGCATCACCGACGTCAATGTCGTGTCGTCGCCGACGCTGATGACGCTCGACAACAAGAAGGCCATCCTGCAGGTCGGCAACGAGGTGCCGGTGGCGACGCAGTCGGCGGTCAGCGTGGTGACGCCCGGGGCGCCCATCGTCAACTCGATCTCCTATCGCAACACCGGCGTGATCCTGAACATCACGCCGCGGGTCAGCGACACCGGGCGGGTGCTGCTCGAGATCGAGCAGGAGGTGAGCGACGTGGTGGCGACCGACAGCTCGGCCATCGACAGCCCGACCTTCCAGCAGCGCCGCGTCAGGACCACGGTCGCGGTCCAGGACGGGGAGGCGATCGTGCTCGCCGGCATGATGCAGGACCGCGCCACCAAGGCGCGCACCCAGGTGCCGCTGGTCGGCGACATCCCGCTCGTCGGCAACCTGTTCAAGAACAAGAACGACACCGTGGCGCGGACCGAGCTCCTGATCGCCATCACGCCGCGTGTCGTCAAGGATCCCGGCCAGATTCGCGGGATCGCGGCGGAGTTTCGCGATAAGCTGAACTTCTCCACCCGGCCGCAGCGGCGCGCGCCGCCGGATCATCGCGAGCAGGTCGACCGGCTGGTCCGCTGATCGCGGTCGAGGCATCGGGGGTGGTGCATTCCGGGCTCGGCGAGGTGCCGGTACTCCATGCCATCACGCGACGATCGATCGAGAAACCGGCCGGCGGGGGGCGACGCCGGCTTCGCGCTGGTCGTCGTTCTCCTGGCGCTCGGCCTGCTCGCGGCCGCCATCCTGACGTTCTCGGTCGCCGTTCGGTCGCACTTGCGGACCGTCACCGCGGCCGCGGCGGCGGCGCGGGCCGAGGCGCTGGCGGACGGCGGTGTCGAGGTGGCGCTGTCGGACCTCCTGGCGGTGCGCGAGAGCCGGACTCTGAAGCGGCGATTTCCGATCGACGGCACCACCGTCGCCTGCGCGGCGGGCTCGGGCGGCCGGCTCGTCGTCCGCGTCGAGGACGAGGCCGGGCGCGTCGATCTCAACGCGGCGAGCGAGGCGCTGCTGCTGGCGCTGCTCAGGGGATATGGCGTCGGCGAGGACGCGGCCGCCCTGATCGCCGACCGGATCCTCGACGCGCGCGACCGCGACGGCGAGCGGCGACCCCATGGCGCCGAGCGGCCGGACTACGAGGCGGCGGGGCTCGCGGGGCCGAAGAACGCGCCCTTCGACTCCATCGACGAGTTCGGCCAGGTGCTCGGCATCGACGGCGCGACCGTCGATCGCCTGCGGCCGGCGATCACGGTCCATTCCGGCCTGGCGGGGATCGACCCGCGGGTGATGCCACAGGACCGCGTGAGGGCGCTTTCCTCGGGGTTCGGGCTGGTGTCGTCGGGGCTCGAGGCAGCCGGGCTGCCGGCCGACCGCGGCGGGCTGCCGTCGCGGCTCGTCGAGGTATCGCCGCAGCAGGTGTTCAGGATCACGGTCGACGCCACGGCGGTGGAGGGGGGGCGGTTTACCCGCGAGGCGATCGTCGATCTTGGCCCGCGCCGCGGCCAGGGCCATCGGTTCAGGCGCTGGAGCCGGGTGGGCGCGGTCGAGCCGGCGGCCGACCGGGCATCACCGGTGGCCCCGTTCGTGTCCCCGCGCGCTGCGGGGGCCTCTGCTCCGCCGCCGTGCTGACGCGGCGCCGGCCGGCCGCTGTCTATTGTGCCAGAAGGCGCCGCAGTGTCCGGCGCTGCTCGGCAATGTCCTGTCCGGTCTCGAGATGGGACGCGACGAGGCCGTAGCGATCGAGCAGGAACACCTTGGTGGTGTGGTCCATCGTGTAGCCGCCGCTCTTGCTCTCGACCCGCTCGAACGTCGCGCCGAAGCCGTGCGCGGCGGCCGCAATCTCGAGCGGCGACCCCGTCAGGGCCACGATGCGCGGGTCGAAGGAGCCGACGAACTCCTTGAGGTGGCTTTCGGAATCCCGCTCCGGATCGACCGTCACGAAGACCACCCGCAAGCGGTTGCCGTCCGCGCCCAGGGCCTCGAGGTGCTGCGCCATCTCGAGCAGCGTCGTCGGGCAGACGTCCGGACAATGGGTGTAGCCGAAGAACACCGCGGCCGGCCGGCCCTTCAGGCTGTCGCGCGGGAACGACGTGCCGTGCTGCGTCTTGAGCTGGAACAGGGGGGCGAGGCTCGCGCCCTGCGGCCGCTTG
>JAKAML010000015.1 GCA_021812845.1 Pseudomonadota bacterium | reverse complement strand
GCCGGGGCAGACCGTCGCCGCGCAACTGCAGTCGCCGGTGCTGTTCCGGCTCGCGCAAGATCTCGACCGGATGCAGCTCCGCATCGACGTGGACGAGGCCGACGCACTGAGCGTGCGCGAGGGACAACCGGCGACGTTCTCCGTTCAGGCCCTGCGAGACCGCCCGCTCGAGGCGCGTGTCGAGAAGCTCTTCGTCGGCCCGGAAGTGGTTCAGGGCGTCGTCACCTACAAGGCGATCCTGAGCTTCGACAACCGCGAGCTGCGACTGCGGCCCGGCATGACGGCGACCGCCGAGATCGTGGTCGAGAACGTCCGCGACAAGCTCCTGGTGCCGAATGCGGCGCTGCGCTTCGCACCGCCCGACGACCCGGCCCGGGGCGGGATCGTGAGCGCCGGCTCGCGACTCGTCGGCATCGGGGTCGGCAGCGCCATCGCGGACAGCCGGGCTCCCCCGCCGCAGCCGGGCGCCGAGCCGTCGTCGCCGAGCCAGCGGCGGCTGTGGGTCGAGCGGAACGGCGCGGCGCAGCCGATCCTGGTCGAGATCGGCGCGACCGACGGCACGCACTCGGAGGTCGTCTCTGGTCCGGTCGCGGCGGGGCAGCGCGTGATCGTCGACATCGTCTCCGACGGCGGAGCGGCGCGATGACCCGTGCGCGCCAGGGCCAGCGGCAGGTGGTGCTCGAGCTCGCCCGGGCGAGCCGGGTCTACGGTCGCGCGGGCAGCACAGTTCCGGCCCTGCGCGACGTCGACCTCGTGGTCACGGACGGCGAGTTCCTGACCATCGTCGGGCCGAGCGGCTCGGGCAAGTCCACATGCCTCAATCTGCTCGGCTGCCTCGACGCGCCGTCGGAGGGCGAGGTGTTCCTGTGCGGCCGCGCCACCTCCCGCCTCGCGCCCGAGGACCGCGCCGCACTGCGACGCGACCACATCGGCTTCGTGCTGCAGAGCCCGAACCTCATCGCCAGGATGTCCGCGCTGCAGAACGTCGAGCTGCCGCTCGTCTATCGCGGTGTCGACCGCGTTACGCGCCGCGCGCGGGCGCAAGAAACACTGCGCGCCGTCGGTCTCGGCAGCCGGCTCACGCACGCTCCGGACGAGCTGTCGGGGGGCCAGCAGCAGCGGGTGGCCATCGCCCGCGCCATCGTGGCGGAGCCGCGCATCCTGATCGCGGACGAGCCGACGGGCGCGCTCGACACCGTGAACAGCGCCGCCATCCTCAACCTTCTCCACGAGCTCAACGGCGCGCTCGGGCTCACGATCGTCATGGTCACCCATGATCCGAGCATCGCCGAGCGCTCGCCGCGCGTGTGCGTGTTCCGTGACGGACGGCTCGTCGCCGACGAGGTCCGCGGGCGGAGGGCCCATGCTGGCTGAGTCGGTCCGTCTCGCCCTCGAGGCGCTCGGCAGGAACGCGCTGCGGTCGGCGCTGACCGCGCTCGGCATCCTGATCGGCGTCGGCGCGGTCATCACCATGATCGCGATCGGCCAGGGCGCCTCGGCCAACGTCCGCGACGAGATCGCGCGACTCGGGTCGGAGCTGCTGACGGTCACCGTCGGACAGCGCAGGCGCGGCGGACAGGGCGCGTCGATCGCCGCCGGAGCCTTCGACTATGCCGATGTCGAGGCGATCCGGCGCGAGGTGCGCGGGCTCCGGCATGTGGTACCGCTGGCCAGCCGGCCGGGCCGCGCGACGGCGCGCGGCGTCAACTGGAACGTCAAGGTGATCGGCACCGAGAGCGCCTATTTTCTGGCGCGCGGCTGGGCGCTCGCCTCCGGCCGCACCATGACCGAGGACGAGACCTACAACGGCAAGCCGGTGTGCATCATCGGTGAGACGGTGCGGAACCGCCTGTTCGGCGGCGGAGACGGGGTGGGCCAGCCGCTGCGGGTCGCGGGCGTCGCGTGCAGCGTCATCGGCGTCCTCGCCCCGCGCGGGCAGTCGGGGGCGGCGGACGACGACGACAACGTCGTGGCGGTTCCGTTCGACATGTTCCAGCGCCGCATCCAGGGCTCGCCCGACATACAGGGCATCGTCATGACCGCCTATGCCACGGCCAGCCTCGAGCGCGTCAAGATCGCGCTCGGCGGCCTCCTGCGCGAGCGCCGCGGGCTCGGCGCCGGGGAGGCCGACGACTTCTCGCTGCTCGACATGCGCCAGGTGGCGCAGTCGATGACCGCGGCGACGCAGACGCTGACGCTGTTCCTCGGCGCCATCGCCGCCGTCAGCCTCGTCGTCGGCGGCATCGGCATCATGAACATCATGCTGGTGTCGGTGACCGAGCGCACGCAGGAGATCGGCGTGAGGCTGACCATCGGCGCTTTGCCGTCGCAGATCAGGCTCCAATTCCTGTGCGAGGCTGTGATCCTGACCGTGGCCGGCGGGCTGCTCGGCATCGTCGCTGGGCTCGGAGCCGCGGCGATCGCCGCGCCGCGGCTGGCGGTGCCGTTCGTCACCGACCCGGCCGTCGCCGCGGCGGCGCTGCTCGTGGCGGCCGTTCTCGGCATAGGCTTCGGCTACGCGCCGGCGGTCAAGGCGGCGGCGCTCGATCCGGTGGAGGCACTGCGGCAGCGATGAAGTCGACCGCGATGAAGAATGACGGGAATGTGACACCCGCGGCCGGCGTTAACGACATGCCCGCCGGTCTCCGGCCGGGGGATTGTCAGAAACCTCATGGAGTAGACCATGAAGCATTCGATCAGGATCTCGACCGTTGCCGCAGCGATGACCGTCGCCGGCGCCGCGGGTGCCCAGGCCCTGGAGCCGCGCACGCTCGATAAGGTACAGGCCGAGCTCATGACCACCGCCCCGGCGATCCTCCCGGCGGAGCTGGTCCGCGAGGAGGCCGGCATCAAGCCGGTGGCTGAGGGCTGGACCGAGGCGCGTCGCCGCCCGGCCCTGCGGCAGCGCGGCTCGACCAACACGAGCTCGAACTCGTCCTCGAACAGCTCCTCGAACTCGAGCTCGAACTCGTCCTCGAACAGCTCCTCGAATTCGAGCTCGAACTCGTCCTCGAACAGCTCCTCGAACTCGAGCAGCAATTCTTCGACCTGACCCCGCGTTGCATCGGATCAGTCGAAGGCGCCGCGGAACGGCGGCGCCGTTCCGCGGTCATCGCGTTCCAATCCGCCGATGGAGGCGACCATGCGAGACGATCTCCGCGGAACGACCATCGAGGGCGTCTGCCGGGACGAAACCCTCGACGCGCCTCCGAAGGAACGGCTCGAGCCGCAACTCGCGCTGTGGCTCGGGCGCGGATTTCTCGCGATCGTCATCGGGGTCGGGGCGTGGGCGTGGCCGGAGCGCGATCGACTGCTGCCGTTGCACGTGGCCGCCGCGTCCGAGACCGCCGCCACGGCGCCGCGGACCGTGACGGCATCGCTGGAGACGGCGCAGATCGTCCAGGCCGGGGCTGCCGGCGCCGCCATATTGCATCCGCTACCGCCTTCTGCGTCGGCGGCACCTCGACGGTCGACACCCGTTCCAGAGGGTGGCGCCGACGCGACTCCTTCGCCCTCCCAGCCGCGTTCGAGGGCCGGCGCCGCAACGGCGGACGGGCCGCCGCAGAGCCATGCAGCCCGCCGGCGGCTCGGATCCGTGGCCACAGCACCGCGGCGATGGAGCGATCGCGGCGCCGGCCGACGCTGGGCCCAGTCTCCGCGCCCGCTGACCTTCGTCGCGCGCGGTGCACGGCGCACGTTCTCGACGGTCAGAACCGTGATCGGCCGCCTGCTGTAGGGGCCGGGCGGCGAGTGTCGAGGAGCACCTCACAGGTATCCGCGGCGCCTCGTTCGTCACCAACTCGCAATAATTCCCATACGCCTCTCGGCGGCCTCCCGGAGACCGGGACGCGGCCAGGACGCGGCATTCGAGGTCGCCGTGGGCGACCGACGCAGGCTATTTTCGATAAATCACGCATCTGCCTTAGCGCAACTCATCGCAAATAATTCCGGCCACGATTAACAATGCCGCAACAGGGTCGTGGCAAGCTTCCGATCCATTACTCTTTTCATTTCAATGGAGCATTGCGTTATGGCTTCTGCCAACAATGGTACTGGCAAGGACACGGCACCCGAGGACTTCAGCTCCGCCATCAGCGTCGACACGGTCGAGACCGCCAAGCTCGATGCCCGCGTATACAGCGCCGACGACTTCGACGGGCAGGCCGAAGGTGCGGCCAGCTCCGGCAGCCTCAGCCACGCCATGCTCCAGGCCGCGCTCGTCACCGAGCAACCGGACGGCGGCGACGGGCAATTCGTCGAGAACGCCGATATGTCGGAGGACGGCGACGAGATCGCGGCGCAGGAGAGGCCGCAGCCCACATCCGACCGCGATGCGCAGCCGATGACCGCGATGCGCGCCGCCGAGGCCGATTCCGCCTCGGGATCGCGCGCCGAGTATACGATGACGACGGTCATCGAGGCCCCGGAGCCTCGCGCGGAGGCCGCGCCGTTCGCCGAAGGCGCGAGCTCGGCCGCCAACAATTCCACCTCCTCGGGCGGCGGCGACCGGACGATCACGATCGAGGGCGCCGACGGCGCGTCGACGATCATCTTCAACGAGACGACCAACAACTTCAACACGTTCAATTACAACATCACGAATATCGACAACAGCAGCGTCGGCGATACCATCGTCATCGGCGGCAACCAGACCGTGATCACGAATATCGTCGAGGGTCCGACGACGAACAATTACAACGACGTGTCGATCGACGAGGTCAATATCGTCGGGGACACGATCGTCGGCGATACTTTGATCCAACTCGGCGACGACATCACGACCATCATCAACAATATCGGTGGCGGTGCTGGCGGCGGCGGCGGAGGTGGCGGCGGCGGCGGGCCGATCACGATCGACATCGGCGACATCACCACCGAGCCGGGCGGCATCGTCGACCTCGGCGACGTCATCACGAGCATCGGGCCGGTTGTGGTCGAGGTCGTGAGCACCGAGCAGATCATCGATCTGGCGGGCGTGATCGTGAGCCCGGTCGTCGGGTCGCTGGTCGACATCGACATCGGTGATGTCGCCGGCGACGTGATCGCCATCGGCGACATCGCCGGAGACGTCACCAACAACGTCGACAACATCGTCGATATCGGCGACGTCGCGACCGACGTCGGGCAACTCCTCGGCGACATCACGATCAACCTCGGCGACGTCACGACCGATATCGGCGATCTCGTCGGCGACATCACACTCGATCTGGGAAGTGTCGTCGGAGACACGACGACCGACATCGGCAACATCGTGAACGTCGGCGATCTGGTCGACGTGATCACCGGGGACTTCGGCGACCTCGTCGGCGATACGACCGTCGGTATCGGCAACCTGCTCGGTGACGTGACCGTCGGCGTGGGCGACATCGTCGAGACCGGTGACGTATCGCTCGACCTGATTGGCGACGTGACGGTCAATCTCGTCGATGTCGTCGACGCTGGCTTGGTCGGGATCAGCGGCATCACCGCGACCGTCGCCGACATCCTCGACGGCGAGACCGGCGGCCTCCCTGACCTCGGCGGCGATACCGATCCGGACCTCGTCGTCAACGCCGGGGTCGGCGTCGGAGCCACCTCGACGGCGCTGCCGACGATCGAGGTTCCGCTCGATCCTGTCGAGGAAATCCTCGGCGATATCGACATCGATCTCGCAGCCGAGGCAGGCCTGCTCACTCCGGACGACGCGCTGCTCGACGTCGTGCTCGACGCCCCGGCAGTGCCGCTCGTCGAGTCCGCCGAGGCCGAGCTCGCAATCGAAAGCCCGGAACCCGCCGAGAACCTGATCGGCGACGCGGGCGACCTCGCGGCCGACGCCGGCGAAGCGGCGAGCGCCGCGATCGATGCGCTGGCGGGCGGCGATGGCGGAGACACCGACCTCGTCGAGGACATCGTGTCGGCCGCCGTCGATCCCGCAGCGCTCGCTCCCGCGATCGCGGACGCCGCCGAGAGCCTGGGTACGGAGCTCGGCCTGCCGGAGGCCGGCGGCGGGCCCGGCGGCGACAGCGATCTCGTCATCGACGGAGCGATCGCCGCCGCCGGTACGGAGACGCCGCCGATCGGCATCGCGCTGCCCTTGGATCCGCTCGAGACGGCGGCCGGCGACATCGACCTCCACGTCGACGCCGCGGTCGAGCTTCTCGCTCAGGCCGATCCGGGCAATGCCGGCACGCTCGGCTCGGATCTCGGGCTCGCCGCCGACGCGCCGTCGATGCCAGGTCTCGACGAGACCTCCGCCGAGTTCAGCCTCGGTGATCTCTTCGCCCGCGACCCGGGGACCGATCCAGCCGGCGCCATGTCCATCGCCGACGCGGGTGCGGACGTCCTGCCGCAGCCGAGCGGTGACGTGACCGGCGGGCTCTCGTCCGTGATCGATCACCTGCCCGCCGAGACCCATCATGGCCTGGGTCTCTTCTGATGCCGGTCGCGGTCGCAGGCTCCGCGCTCGTCCCGGCCGATTTCGACATCAGGCCGGTCACGCTCGTGCTCAGCACCATCGCCATCAATCTCCTGGCGCTGGCGGTGCCGATCCTCTCGCTCCAGGTCTATGACCGCATCCTGCGCAACCACAGCGTCGAGACGCTGCAGGTGCTGGTCGCGGCGGTGTGTCTCGCAATCGTGCTCGACGTGGTGCTGCGGATCGGTCGCGCGTACCTGATCGGCAACAACGGCGCCGCCTACGTGCACCGGATGTCGACCTCCGCCATGGAGCACCACGTCAATTCACTGCGGCGCGGCAGCCTCGGCGAGACCGTGGCCGAGGGGCTGAGCAGCGTCGGCGCCATCCGCAGTATGCGCGACTTCCACAGCGGGCATTCGCTCACGGTGGCCGTCGACCTCATGTTCGTGCCCGTCTATCTGGGGCTGATCTGGTACGTGGGCGGCTGGCTGGTGATGGTCCCGATCGCCGTCGTCGGCGCATTCGCGGCCATGTCCGGCATCACCGGCATCGAGCTCAAGAAGCAGTTCATGGTGCGCAAGTCTCTCGACGACGAGCGGTACAACTTCCTGATCCGCACCCTCAACGCGATCCACTCCGTCAAGGCCTTCGCGGCGGAATACCTCCAGCTCCGCAACTACGAGGCCTTCCACGAGAAGTCGTGCCAGGCGAACCATCGGCTGTCGACGATCTCCACGCGCTCGTTCGGCAACGCGACGCTGTTCTCTCAGATCATGATCGCGCTCGTGATCGCCGCCGGCGCCTATGCCGCTGTCAACGGCCATATCACGACCGGCGCCCTGATCGCCGTCATGCTGGTCTCGGGCCGGATCATGCAGCCGATCCAGCGCGGGCTGATGCTGTGGGTCCAGTACCAGGACTTCCAGATCGCACGGCAGACGGCCCAGATGGTGTTCGATCTGCCGCTCATCGACTTCGAGCCGTCCGAGCGGCAGCCGGAGAACACCGGCTACCTGCAGGCTCGCGGTGTCGCCTTCCGCTTCGACGACGCCGACACGGATTGCCTCGAAGGCATCGATCTCGACCTTCGCCGCGGCGAGGCGATCCACATCGGGGGCGCGACGGGAAGCGGCAAGTCGACCCTCCTGAGGGTGCTGGCCGGCGTCCACCAGCCCACGGGCGGCGAGATCCTGATCGACGACGTCGACCTGAGGAACGTCACGCCCGAGCGGATCCAGCGCAGCATCGGCTACCTCAGCCACCGGAGCACGATCTTCCGCGGGACTATTCGCGACAACATCACGCGGTTCGGCTCGGTCCCCTTCGCCGAGGCGCTCGAGGTCATCTCGGCACTCGGCCTGAAGCAGGAGTTCTCGGCGCTGCCGCACGGCTTCGATACGCGGCTGTCGGGCACCGTCGCCGACCCGATCTCGCCCGGGGTGAAGCAGATGATCACGCTGCTGCGCGCACTCGTCTGCAAACCCCGCATCATCCTGTTCGACAACGCCGACCTGAGCCTCGATCGCACGTCCTATCAGCGGCTCTATCGCATCCTGGCGGCCATCAAGCCGCACGTGGCCCTGGTGGTCGTCGCCAACGATCAGAACTTCATCAGCCTGGCCGAGCGTCACTATGACCTGATCGACGGCCGGCTGGTCGAAAAGAAGCGCACCGCAAGTGGGCCGCTCGACGTGGTCGCGGGAGGTGCCGGATGAGCGACGGAAATCCGGGCCTCCTGTCCCCGATCTCGGGGAGCGGCGGGGCGCTCAGCGCGGGATCGGACACCCATCGCTACGTGCTCACGGACGCGAGCGTGGCTAGCTTCCACACGCGGCTGACGCAGACGACGTGGACCCAGGGCGAGTTCGAGACGCCGCTCGCCAAGTGCATGTGCGCGCTCTTCCTCGCACTCGACCCGGCGATGGAGATCTCGAAGGTGATGGATGCGCTGCCGCGCCGCGGCGCGCCGGTCGACACGCTGGACATCTTGAACGCGATGGCCAATGCCGGCTACGAGAGCCGGCAGGCGAAGGTGCGGATCGGAGAGATCGACCCTCGTCTCCTTCCCTGCCTGTTCGTCGGCGACAACGACAATCAGGATCCTGCGCCGGGCTTCGTCATCCTCGACCAGCGGATGCCGGGCTCCGAGCAGGAGCTCGAGGTCTACGACGGCCAGTCCGGCAGCGTTCGCCGGCTCGCCGCCGACGATCCGATGCTGAGCCGGCCGGGCACCGCCTATTTCTGCCAGAGATTCTCGGTCGACACCCCCGACCTGCCGAAGTCCAGCAATCCCCGCTTCGCGGAACCCACCTGGTTCCGCACGACCCTCTCCCGCTTCCGGTCGACGTTCGGGTGGCTCATCGCCGTCGGCGTCGTGCTCAACATCGTCGCGCTCGCAACCCCGATCACGGTCATGCTGGTCTACGATCGCGTGATCTCGCCTCAGTCGCTCGAGCCGCTGCCGATGCTTACGGTGGGGCTCATCGCCGCGATCACGCTCGAGTGGCGCCTGCGGCGGCTCCGGTCGAGCGCGCTGTCGTGGCTGACGGCGCGGCTCGACTATGTCGTCGGCGTCTCGCTGTTCGAGCGGCTCGTGCTGCTGTCGCCGTCGTTCGTCGAGAGGGCCGCGGTCTCGGCCCAGGTCGCGCGCGTCAAGACCTTCGAATCGGTGCGTGACTTCTTCTCGGGACCGGTGTTCCTCGCCGTGCTCGAGCTGCCGACGGTCGCGATCTCGCTGCTCCTGATCGCCTATCTCGCCGGCGCCATCGCCTTCGTGCCGATCGTCATCGCCGTGCTCTACGTCGTGCTGTTCGCGACCGTGCGATTGTTCGTGAAGGGGGCGATCCGCGAGGCGGCCACGCATACCTCCGTCACTCAGCAGTTCTCCATCGAGACGTTCGAGAAGATGGAGGCCATCCGCACGCAGGGGCTGCAGGACCGCTGGAACGCCAAGTACCGGCAGCTTTCCGCCCGCGAGCACGTCGCACTTGCGCGCCTGCATTTCCTCGGCGCGGTCGGGGAGTCGCTCGGCCACGGACTGTCGGTGCTGGCCGCGGTCGCCACGCTGACCATCGGCGTCCACATGATCTGGGCCGGCCAGATCACGGTCGGCGTGCTGATCGCCACCATGATCCTGGTGTTCCGCGCCCTGATGCCGTTCTACAGCCTGTGCCAGATGATCCCGCGCTTCGAGCAGACACGGAACAGCGTCGCGCAGATCAACGAGCTGATGGACCTCGAGCCGGAGATGCGCTACGAGGCGGCCTCGGCGAGGCTCACGAAGGTCGAAGGATCGATCGCGTTCCGCAACGTCGCCATGCGCTACGCGCGCGATGCCGGTCCGGTGTTCTACGGTCTGAACGCGGTCGTCAATCCCGGCGAGGTGGTGGCGATCCGCGGCGCCAGCGGCTCCGGCAAGTCGACGATCCTGAAGCTGGTCCAGAGCCTCTACGCGCCCTTCAGCGGCGCCATCATTCTGGATGGGATGGACATCCGCCAGCTCGCCGTCCGCGACGTGCGCCGCCTGGTCGCCTACCTGCCGCAGGAGCCGCACCTGCTCAACGGCACCATCGCCGACAACCTCAGGATCGTGCGGCCACTCGCCGACGATCAGCACCTCTGGGAGGCGCTGCGCCGCGCGGGTGCCGCCAAGCAGGTGGCGGGTCTCCCGCAGTCGATCAACACACGCGTCGACGACAGCGAGCACCTGGCGGCGGATCCGGCCCTGCGCCACAGGATCGCGCTGGCGCGGGCCCTGGTGCAGAAGAGCTCGATTCTGCTGATCGACGAGATCCCGAACTCGCTGATGGCGGCGGGACTCGGCAATACGATCGCCGACCTGATCGGCGAGGCCAGGGGCCGGCAGACCATGTTCTACGTGACCCATCGCACGGACCACGCGCGCCTGGCCGACAAGGTCATCACCTTGCGGCCCGGCAGCCTCGCCACGGTCGAGTCGATCCACATGCTCAAGGAGAAGGCAGCATGACGACGAAACGCTTCGGCTTGCTGTCGCGGCTCCCCGCCTTGTTGCCGCGCCGCCGCGACAGCGCGGCGGAGGCCGGCGAGATGCCGGCTGTGGCGACCGCACGTCCGCGCGCCCAACTCAGGCTCCTCTCGAAGTCGGCCCGCCTCGAGGAGAACAGGCCGCCGCACCTCGTGCTCGGCATGGCATGGCTTTCCAGCGTCGCCATCATCGGCTTCCTGCTTTGGGCCGGCTTCACGAACATCAACGAGATCGCGCGGGCGCCGGGCGAGATCGTGCCGACCGGCTTCGTGCAGTCCGTCGACCACTTCGACGGCGGCACCGTCAAGGCGATCCATGCCGCCGAGGGGATGATCGTCAAGAAGGGCGACGTCCTGCTGGTGCTCGACGGCGCCGGCGCGATGGAGGATCGCAGCGCCGCCCGCAAGAAGCAGTGGGCGCTCGAGATCCGCGCCGAGCGGCTGCGCGCCTACGTCAACGAGCGCGCACCGGACTTCAGCGGCTTCGGCGACGCCTCGACGCCGGTGATCGCCGAGCAGTCGGCGATCTTCGACACGATGATGTCGGCCTACGTCCTGCAACGGCGGGTCATCGACGACCAGATCAGCCAGAAGCAGAAGGTGCTCAACGAGCTGGCGCTGCGCTCGGAGACGGCCAAGGCCAATCTGGCGACGGTGCGCAAGGTCTACGACGGCCGCCTCCAGCTCTACGAGAAGGCCCTGCTGCCCTATACGCGCCTCGCCGATACCGAGAAGGAGATGACGACGCTCGGCGGCGAGGTCAAGGCGCTCGACGAGCAGATGCGCCAGGCCAAGGCCGCGATCGAGGAGTTCAACGCGCGCGCCGCATCCCTGCGCTCGTCGACACGGGACAGCAAGTTCCAGGAGCTGCACCAGGTCACG
>JAKAML010000391.1 GCA_021812845.1 Pseudomonadota bacterium | reverse complement strand
GTAGAGCCACTTCTCGACCACCTCGCGATCGACGCCGGTGAGCTTCAGCATCACGTAGGCGAGGATCGAGGCCATGACGAGCTCCCACACGCCTTCGACCCAGATGTGCACGACGTACCACCAGTACATCTTGTCGAGCACGAGGTTCGACGGATTGTAGAGCGAGAACAGGAAGAAGACGGCGATGCCCCAGAGCCCGAGCAGCAGCACGTTGGTGATCGCGGTCTTGCGGCCCTGCAGGACCGTCATGGTGACGTTGTAGAGGAAGATCAGCGCGGCGACGACGATGCCGAGCTTGACCCACGTCGGCTGCTCGAGGAACTCACGGCCCTGGTGGATTCGGAACAGGTAGCCGACCACCGCCGCACCGGCGCCGAGCACCAGGATCGCGAGCTGGACGTAGGCGAGCTGGACGGAGTGGATCTCACGCTCCGCCTCCTCGGGGATGATGTAGTAGGCGGCGCCGAAGAACCCGAGCAGAAGCCAGACGATGAGCGCGTTGGTGTGGATCATGCGCGCCACATGGAACGGCACGAGGTCCGACAGGAAATTCGGGCTGACGTAGATGTAGCCGACGACCAGGCCGAACGTGATCTGGGCGGCGAACAATGCGAGTGCCGCATACCAGTAGGCGGCCGCGATGCCTTGGCTCTTGTATTTCATTGCTTCGATCTCCCGCGCCGGTGTGGTGCCTCGCAACCGCCGACCGACATCTCGGTCGGGTTCGTGGTCTGCAAATGCCGAATTCGTCAGCCGGACGCCTTCGGCGGCCACTTCTGCGTGTTGACCCGGCTGGCCCACTCGAGGAACGCGCCGAGGTCGTCGATCTCTTTGTCGGTCAGCTTGAAGTTCGGCATCTGCCGCCGTCCGGCGACGCCGCTCGGCTGCGACTTCATCCAGGCGCGCAGCGTTTCCTTGGCACCCGGCATGTCCTTGTCGCCGCCCCAGCGCTGCAGCACGTTGGCGAGCTCGGGTGCGAAATATGCGCCCTCGCCGTACATCGTGTGGCAATTGATGCAGGAGTGCTTCTCCCAGACGTGCTTGCCGCGGGCGACGGCGTCCGACACCTCGGGCGTCGATCGGATGACGTAGAGATGGCTTTGGATCGTCAGCCCGACGAAGATCGCAAGGAAGAACAGCGAGCCGCCATAGAAGATGTTGCGGGCGGCCGTCTTGGTGAGCACGTCGCTCATGTCGTCCCCTCCTGCCTCGAGGTACAGTCCCGAGGCCCGAGCAAGCCACGATGCGGTCGGGCGTTCCTTGACAACGGTTAAGTTCGCGGCACCGGGCTGCGGCGCGTCGGGCCGCGCAAAGGCCGGGCGGGGAGCGACACCGTCGCCCCCCGCCCGCATTGCTCTGCCGTGTCGCCCTTCCGGCCTCAGTAGACGTCGTTGCGGGTGTTGAAGACGTTGAACTTGCCGGTGGGCGTGATCAGCTTCGGATCCTTGATCACGTGCTTCAGCTTCAGCGTCTTGTCGTCGACGACGACGATCGCGGACACCTTGTCCTTGGCGTTCCAGACCGAGAACCAGACCTCGTCACCGGCCTGATTGTACTCGCCCTGCACGACGCGCGGCTGGCCTTCCCTGATATCCGCCCACTCGCCGATCGGCAGCGTGGTGAACTTCGGCTTGTCGTCCTTGAGGTCGGCGACATTGAACACGGCGATAGACGCCGAGATCTTCGCCTCCGGGTTCAAGGGCGCGTCGACGTAGAGGTGGCCCGACTTCGGATGCGACTTGACGAACAGCGAGCCGCCGCCGAGCGCGTCGAGCGTCTGCACCACCTTCCACGCCTTGTCCTTGTGCTTCTCGGGATCGGTGCCGATCAGCGCCACCTTCTCGTCGCCGAGATGCGAGGTGGCCCACACGGGACCATGAACCGGGTGAATGAGGTTGGCGCCGCGGCCCGGGTGCGGTGTCTGGCCGCCGGTGGTGATGAGAGCGGTCAGCGTTCCGGTCTTGGTATCGATGACCGCCACCTTGCCGCGGGCGTTCGCCGCGACGAGGAAGTAGCGCTTCGACGCATCGAAGCCGCCGTCGTGAAGGAACCGCTCGGCTTCGATCTCGGTGGTCTTGAGGTTCTTGATGTCGGAGTAGTCGACGAGCAGGATCTTGCCCGTCTCCTTGATGTTGACGATGAACTCCGGCTTGTAGTGCGAGGCGACGATCGATGCCACGCGCGGCTCGGGGTGATATTCCTGCGTGTCGTAGACCATGCCGCGGGTCGACGTGATCTTGAGCGGCTCGAGCGTGTTGCCGTCCATGATGACGTGCTGCGGCGGCCAGTAGGAGCCGGCGATCGCATACTTGTCCTCGAAGCCCTTGAACTTCGAGGTCTCGATCGAGCGCGCCTCGGCGCCGACCTTGATCTCGGCGACGTTGGTCGGCTCCTTCATCCAGAGGTCGATCATGTTGACCTTGGCATCACGGCCGATGACGAACAGATAGCGGCCGGATGCGGAGATGCGCGAGATGTGGACCGCATATCCCGTCTCGAGGATCTTGACGATCTTCTTGGTGTTGCCGTCGATCAGCGCCACCTGACCCGTGTCGCGCAGCGTCACCGAGAACAGGTTGTCGAGCTTGAGATAGATCG